>JAHEJH010000189.1 GCA_024638905.1 Luminiphilus sp. | reverse complement strand
TCTGCATATGCATGACACAGAGCGCCAGGCCGCTATCCGCCGCTGCCTGTAGCGCCTGCGGGCGGCGGAAACCGCGCACATCATTCAGGAGACCCGCACCGCACCGTGCAGACTCCGTCATCACGCTGGGCGTGCTGCTATCCACCGAGATAATTGTGTCGCAGTGCTGAGCAATCGCCTCCACCGCGGTAACAACTCGGTCCAACTCCTCTGCCTCGCTGACAGCAGCGGCGCCAGGACGGGTCGACTCACCGCCGACATCGAGAATATCAGCACCCTCGGCCAGCATTTGCTCGGCGCGGGCCAGAAGCACATCGGTATCGACGCGCCCATCGCGGTAAAGCTGTCCGCCATCGGAAAAGGAGTCTGGGGTAACGTTGAGAACACCCATGATGCGCGGACGGCTAAGGTCCAGCCTGCGCGCACCACAAGCGATGGCGTTGACCATCTTAGGGAAACTGCTGCTCAGCAGTGAGCCTTGGCGACGGGATCAGTGCTCGGTCGCGGCGCCGCCAATCGGATTGCCCGCTGACTCTGTCTCTCCTTCATCAGGAGGCGTGCCTTTGTCGTCACCAGACCAGCCAGACGGTGGCCGGGGAGACTTCCCCTCCATGATGTCGTTAATCTGCTCAGCGTCGATCGTCTCGTACTGCATCAATGCATCGGCCATCACGTCAAGCTTGTCGCGATTGTCCTCGAGCAACTGATGCGCCTTGTCGTAGCACTCGTCAATGATACTGCGCACCTCGCGATCAATCGCCAGCGCCGTCTCATCAGACATCGCCTTGGAGGGTTGTCCCGCGCTGCGACCCAGAAAGACTTCTTCGCCGCCCTCGTCATATAGCAGCGGCCCCATGCTTTCCGAGAGGCCCCACTTAGTCACCATATTCCGCGCAACCTCGGTCGCGCGCTGGATGTCATTGGATGCACCCGTGGTAATGCCATCCTTGCCCAGCGTCATTTCTTCAGCGACGCGGCCACCAAAGAGGCTCGTGATCTGCGAGATGATGTGGCGCCGGCTATGGCTGTAGCGGTCTTCCTCTGGGAGGAACATGGTCACGCCAAGCGCGCGACCACGAGGAATAATCGACACTTTGTAAACCGGATCGTGCTCGGGCATCAGGCGGCCAACAATGGCGTGTCCAGCCTCGTGATAGGCCGTGTTGCGCTTTTCGGCCTCGGACATCACCATCGACCGGCGCTCAGCACCCATCATGATCTTGTCTTTGGCCAACTCAAACTGATTCATGCCCACCAAACGCAGGCCCCCACGCGCGGCAAAGAGCGCGGCCTCATTGACCAGGTTAGCCAGATCCGCACCAGAGAAACCCGGTGTCCCGCGTGCGATTTTTGAGGAATCGACGTCTTCAGAAAGTGGCACCTTGCGCATGTGCACTTTGAGAATCTGTTCTCGCCCACGAATGTCGGGCAAGCCCACCACCACTTGACGGTCGAATCGGCCCGGTCGCAGCAGCGCGGGGTCCAGTACATCCGGCCGGTTGGTCGCGGCAATCACAATCACGCCGTCATTGAGTTCAAAACCGTCCATCTCCACAAGGAGCTGGTTAAGGGTCTGCTCACGCTCATCGTGACCGCCACCCAAGCCCGCACCGCGATGGCGGCCCACCGCATCGATCTCGTCGATAAATATGATACAGGGCGATTGCTTCTTGGCCTGCTCGAACATGTCGCGAACCCTGGACGCACCTACGCCCACGAACATCTCGACAAAGTCAGAGCCAGAGATAGAGAAAAACGGCACCTTGGCCTCGCCGGCGATCGCTTTGGCGAGCAGGGTCTTACCGGTTCCGGGCTGGCCCACCATGAGCACACCCCTTGGGATGCGACCGCCCAACTTCTGGAAACGACCGGGATCGCGGAGGAATTCAACCAGCTCCTGCACGTCCTCTTTTGCTTCCTCAACCCCCGCAACGTCGGCAAAAGTCGTGGTGATCTGGTCTTCACCCAATAGCTTGGCTTTGCTCTTGCCAAAGCTCATCGGGCCGCCACGACCGCCTGCCCCACCTTGCATTTGCCGCATGAAGAACATGAACACAGCAATAATGAGCAAGATCGGGAAGCTCGCAATCAACAATTGCGTCCAGACAGACTGCTGCTCGGGCTGCTTTCCCTCGACTATCACGTTGTGCGCCAGCAGATCATCCATCAGCTTGGGGTCTTCGACCATCGGGCGAATGGTTTCGAAACTGCTGCCATCTTTGCGCTGGGCGCTAATGGTCAAGCCATCTACAACGACCTTAGAGAGCCGGTCGGTCTGCACTTCGCTAATAAACGTCGAGTAGCCCACCTGCTCGGTGCTGCTGCGCAGATTGAAATTATTGAAAACCGAGAGCAGTACCGCGGCGATCAACAGCCACAGCAACAGATTTTTAGCCATATTGTTCACAACGAGTCCTCTCGATTCCGGGCCACGCGATCATCGCGCGGCCGCATAGTATAACGCTTTGGCCGAAAACCCTTAAATCCGCTGTTTCTCCAGCACTTTCCCTTGAGTTGGGGGGCATTTCCGCCTTTTCAAGCCCTCGCACACGGCTTATGGGGCCCAGCCCAAGGCGCTATGGGTCGCCAAAACACGTTCATTCTTCGCCATTGAACCCGGAGGCCACCACATACACCTCTCGTGATCGCGGCCGCGAGGCCGCTGGCTTACGAGAGACTACGCGGGTAAAGCATCCGCGGATCTCGCGGAACCAGGCCTCAAAACCCTCGCCTTGGAACACTTTGGCGATAAAAGCGCCGCCCGGTGCCAGTGAGGTGGTCGCCAGTTCTGTCGCCAACTCCACCAAATACATGGCCCGTGGCTGATCCACTTCGGTCAAACCGCTCATATTGGGGGCCATATCGGACAGCACGACATCCAAAGGCTGGTTATTCAGCTCCGCCATGATGCGGTCATAGGTCTCCTGCTCCGTGAAGTCACCCTGAACGAAACGCACATCGGGCAGCGTATCCATCGGCAGGATATCGCTCGCCACCATGCGTCCGTGAGCGCCGACCCACTCGCCCGCCACCTGAGACCAACCACCCGGCGTGCTCCCGAGATCCAGCACTGACATACCAGGGCGAATAATCCGGTCTTTCTCATTGATCTCCATGAGCTTGTATGCGGCTCGGGACCGGTAGCCTTCTTTTTGCGCGCGCTGCACGTAGACATCGTCATGATGCTCCTTCAACCAGGCCCGGCTTGATGATTTTTTCTTACCCATCTTCCCCTGTCCCATGCCACCTTCGCGCGCAACATAGCGTTACACTTCCCCGAGTGTACCGTGATAACTCGTCGAGCCCTCCATGACCCGTCCCACCAGTAAGGAGTTACGCCAACTCCGCGCCCAGGCCCATTCTCTCAAGCCGGTCGTCACCGTCGCAGGGAAAGGGCTAGCGCCGTCGGTTTTAGAAGAACTGGATCGCGCGCTCAATGACCATGAGCTGATCAAGGTCAAGGTTGCGGTCGGTGATCGCGAGCAACGCGAGTCCGTGATTGGAGAGCTCTGCACTCAGAGTGATGCCTATCTGGTACAACGGGTGGGAAACATTGCGACATTGTTAAGACCCAACCCTCAGGCTGACCCTCGGAAGTCCAATCTGCATCGCAGTCGATGACCCCTTGAACCATGGCCGACATTCTCGAATTCCCCACGCGCGAAAAGCAGGCCTTCTCCTTTTTGCAGGAACAGCTCTCTCAGTTACTCAGAAGCAAAGGCGCTGATCAGACCCTGATCGACTTCGCCATTACGTCCCTAACCGATGCCTATGCAGAGCTCCAGAAGGAGTCAGATTGTCACTTTGAGGTACGCCTGCCGGGTCAGATGACAGAACAGGAGGCCGCGCGCCTTCAGGAAGATATCGGAGCGGGGATCGATCAACTGCGAAAAGAGCACCATGATCTGACGCTAAGGTTGGCCGCGCGTCTCATGCTCACCGAGTTGCGACTGTTCCAGCGCGAGCGTGAGGACTGAGGGGCACAAGGGTAGGGAAGAGCAGCCGTAGCTCCTGTCACCTGTAGCTTGATGCCGCCCGTCCGGGTAGGCTCAGATCAACAAACCCGTTACCTG
>JAHEJH010000186.1 GCA_024638905.1 Luminiphilus sp. | reverse complement strand
GGCGAGCCGCTCATCAAGAAAACATCGATTCAGCATGAGATCGCCCGCAGTCGTTGTGATATCGAGCAGTGCCGGTTGCTCACGTTGCAGGCGGCAGAGGTCATGGACCGAGAAGGTCTCGACGGGGCCCGCCCCTATATTTCCATGATCAAGATCGTGGCGCCCAAAATGGCACAGGAAGTCGCCGATCGCGCCATGCAGATTTTTGGTGGGATGGGAGTCTGTCAGGACACCATGATTCCCGAGGTGTTCACCATCGGCCGCTTCTGCCGTATTGCGGACGGTCCCGATGAGGTTCACATGTCCCAGCTGGGCAAACTGACCGCCCGCGAGCTGAATGCCTGATGGAGGCCCACCCAATGAGTCATTTGCTACCTAAACTATTGCTTCTGATGCTGAGTGCCATGTTCGCCATGCCGGGTAACGCCGTAACTGAGTTAGCCGGCTACTGGCAGCACGAGAGCGATCCGGTGTGGATTGAGATGCAGCCGGAAACCGGTCAGGGAGTAATGCTCCGCAATGACAACAGGCCGGATCGCGTGGGGTTTTTGGTCGTCACCGATCTGGAAGCCAGCGATGACCCCAAGGCATGGTCCGCGCAGGTCTTCGCCGCACGCCTGGGTGAGTATCGCAAAGCGAACATCACCCTGGCCTCCGACGACCGCATGATCTTCACCGTAAAGGTCGGATTCATGCGCCGTTCGGTGGAGTGGCGCCGGGTATCAGAGGTGCCGCCTGCGCCCAATGACGAGTAAACTCCCGATCTGATAACAATAAAGATAGAGACGCGTCATGAGTAAACGTTTTGTTTTCGCTGCCAGCTTGCTGGCGCTGACCACTGCCTGCACTGAAGAAGTGGGCCTGCTCGATGAAAGCCGCAACTTTGGTGGCCGTGGAGGCAACCAGCTAGAACCCGTGATGGATTTGCTGGATCGCACACCGCCGGCAGCGAACCCGCTGCGCAATGCGTATTTTGGCGATCTGCATGTGCACACTGAATACTCCTTTGACGCCTATAACTTCGGCACCACCGCCACGCCTTATGATGCCTACCGCTTTGCACAGGGTGAGGCGATCGAGCACCCTGCGGGATACCAGATCCAGATGGCGACACCGCTCGATTTTTATGCCGTCACCGACCACGCCATGTTCCTCGGCCTTGCCCTCGAAGCGGGCGACACCACCACGCCGTTTTCGCAGTACGACGTGTCAAAGCCGCTGCATAACCTGAATGCGGAGGACAACATGGGTGAGCTGAGCCTGGTCACCCGGCTGGCGAACTTTGCCTCATTCATCCCCGATACTTTGGCAGGAATCTTTGCCGGCACTATTTCCGAAGAAATGGCGATCGGGGTTACCCGGCGGGCTTGGGCGGACATCATCAATGCGGCTGAGCAATACAACGATCCCGGTCATTTCACGACGTTTGTGGCCTACGAGTACACCTCGTCCACCGATGATGTTGGCAACCTGCACCGTAACGTGGTGTTCCGCGGGGCGGACAAGCTGCCCGCCGTGCCGTTTTCCCGTTTGAATTCCCAAAACCCGGAGGGGCTTTGGGATTGGATGGATACGCTGCGTGGGCAGGGCATTGAAAGCTTGGCGATTCCCCACAACTCGAATGGCTCCAACGGCCAGATGTTCAAGCTGGTGGACTGGGCAGGTGACCCGATGGACGATGAGTACGCTGACCAGCGCATTCGCAACGAGCCAATTGTGGAGATCACCCAGGTCAAGGGCACTTCCGATACCCATCCGCTGCTGTCGCCCAACGATGAGTGGGCTGACTTTGAGATCTATAAGTTCCGTGTGGGAACCAGTCTGCACAGCGAAGAGAAGGGCAGTTACGTCCGCGAGGCCTTGCTAAACGGTCTCGCTTTGGAAGCACAGGGTGTGAAGAACCCCTACCAGTTCGGCTTTGTCGCGGCGAGCGATACCCATGTGGCGGGCACCAGTGACGACGAGGAGACCTATTTCTCCAAGGCGGGCCTGTTGGATGGGCTGCCCGAGCGCCGCGGCTCGGTACCAGTGGACACTATGTATGGCCTGATCGCGCGCTTTCTGGCCCCCGACACCTTGACCGAGGTCGACGGGCGTACCTACACCTACGGCGGTGGCTTCGAGAGCTGGAGCGCCTCGGGTGTGACCGGTGTCTGGGCCGAGGAGAACACCCGGGATGCTATCTATGATGCATTCCGGCGCAAGGAAACTTTCGCCACTTCGGGCCCGCGCATGCGCGTGCGGTTTTTTGCCGGCCACGATTACGCCCCAGACATTCTGGACTCCGAGACCATGATCGAAGAGGCTTATGCGGGCGGTGTGGCGATGGGTGGTGAGCTGGCCAAGATGGACGAGGCACCGCGATTCGTGGCCTGGGCCAGCGCCGATCCGCGCGGCACGGCGCTTCAACGACTGCAGATCATCAAGGGTTGGGAAAAGGATGGCGAAACCTATGAGCAGGTCTACGACGTTGCCTGCTCTGACGGTCTGACCCCTGATCCCGATACCCACCGCTGCGGCGATAATGGGGCCCGGGTCAACATCTCAGACTGCAGTATCACTGAGGGCGTCGGCGCCACTGAGCTAAAGACGGTATGGCAAGACCCCGACTATGATCCCGACAGCCGCGCCTTTTATTACGTGCGTGCACTGGAGAATCCGACCTGCCGATGGTCGACCTGGGATGCGATCCGCGCAGGCGTTGAGCCACGCCCCGACTTGCACACCACGCTTCAGGAGCGGGTGTGGAGCTCACCGATCTGGGTGCAGTAAGGGCCGGGACTGCGCTGCCGGGGTGAAGTTCAGGCAGCGCAGGAACAAGAGCCGGTTTTTAGAAACTCTTTCTGATACTGGCGCCCCACATACGAGGCTGATTGGGGTAACCGGAGAAACTGCCTGTTTGGGCCACGGAGGGGAACCAGGTGATCAGGTACTCATCGTTGGTCAAATTCCTGCCCCATACTCGGAACTCCCAGCCATTTTTGGCGATACCGACGCTGGCGTTCAGCAATCCGACCTCCCGAGTACGGCTGTTCGTCGTTTCAAGCAAGATATTGGACTCAGACTGATCTCCGCCATCCTGAATGTCGACTTCTTTGTCGTACCGGTAATCGGCCTGAATCCAGGCATCCCAACCCAGGATGGTGAAGTCATAAGACCCGATTAAACTCAAGGTCAACTCCGGGATGCCGCCGGGTTTGGTACCACTTAAATCGGAGGCCGCGCCGCCAACATTGGCGCCGATAAAGGCATCATAGAAGGGATCGAGGTAGGTCCCCGATACGCCCAGTGACAAGCGTTCGGTGGGTCGCAGCATCACGTCGACCTCTACACCATCCACCGATTGTTCGCCGGCGTTGGCGAGGTTAAAGCCGGCTCCGGTGAATACGTTCGACTGAAATCCTTCAATGGTTTGATTGAAGAATGCCGCGTTGATATATCCCCATGGCGCGTTGTACTTAATACCCAGCTCTAAAACCTCGGACTCTTCTGGGCCTGCGAGACGCGTACCGATCGTCAAATTATTAGGGAGCGTCACACCTGCCGAGACCAGCGCGTCATATTCGCCTTGCGTGGGGCGAGTATCTCGGGACAGATTCCAAGAGGTCGCTTTGTAGCCAGTGGCGTAGGTGAGATACACATTGAGCTGATCTGAAAAGTCATGGCTGATGCTCGCGGTGTACGTGAACTTTTCATCTGCGGACGCACCGTTGTTCGCTGCATTAGGTACCTCGAGCATTTGCGGCAGGAACTGCAATGCTTGAAGGCCAATAAATGGGTTTTGAGTTGGGTCAGACAGATCTGCCATGGAGACGGCTGCGGCGACTTGACCCAAAACGCCCGCTTGAAGCTGCTGTAGCCCAGCAGCCCCCGCAGGTGTTGAGGCTACTAAGGCGGCATTATCGGGAGTGAAGGGTAGCCCGAAGGTTGCCGCAAAGGCGCTGGGGAAGGCCCCCAGGAAGCCCGCATTGGTTAGCGCCGTTGCCCCATCCGTGCCGTCCAGAGCGAGCTTTGAGAAGGTATCGTCATTGATTTGGGATATGCCCACGTCTTTCTCGTCGTCCAAATAATTGAAGCCGAGGGTGAGTTGAGTGCGTGAGGTTAAGTCAAAAGAGGCCTGACCGAAGATAGATATGGTCTCGTTGTCCAT
>JAHEJH010000182.1 GCA_024638905.1 Luminiphilus sp. | reverse complement strand
GGTCATTCGCGAGCGCGAAATCACTGCAATGGTGCACTTTGCAACTTGGGGGACGGAGCAGGGGGGACAAATAGCGGGACAGTGCACAAGTTTAGTGATTTTCGCATTCAATCTATTTCAATATTTCTCTACAGTTCGGCATTGCCTAAATGCGGTCCTCAGATCCTGTAGACGGGCGCGAAAGTGTCTCCGGGCCTGATCGGAGCGCGTCGGCGGTTGCTTTGCTGTCTGCTCATGGGGCTGAGCGGCTCGCGGCTCTCTTCGAAGACCTGGCCAATGTGGCACCTGGCACGCTGACCGGCGCTTTAGTTCGAGGCTGGGGGGATGGTGGCGCGAGCGAGGCCGCGAAGCGGATTGACGCATTGCGAGGGGTGTACTGCAGAGTGGCAGCACACGCCCCCAGGACTCGATCTCGGTCCAACCCCATCGAGGTCAGGCGCACCATCGACGTGCTGGTTCAGCAGAAGCCGGGCATGCCCCTGGCGCAAGCCTTTCGGGAACTGGCCGCTATGCGGCATCTGGAGGTCGAGACGATCAGGAACGCCTACTACTCGTCACGCAATCGCGATTCCATGATCACGGATTCGCGTTCTGATGACTTGAGGCATACGGCGAGGGGTTAGAGGATAGGTCTTGTCCTCAACACTCCTTCACCTTCCGAAAGTCTTCCAATGTCAAAACACTCCCTTCCTGGCGCCCGCGCCGCATCCAATGCGAAGCCGGTCAGCGGTCCTCTGATGGACGACCAAGAGCGTCGGCGATTCAGTCTGATGACTGCCCTTCGGTATCTGTCTGACCCTGGTGCCTACGCCCGCGCGGCCGGCCTGGAGCTGGAGGTTTCTTCTCGTGCGCGGGCCATGGATGCAACGCGTCATCAGGAAGATGGAATCTTCATCCCCTTCGAAGTGCTCACGCGCGATCTTGTGGTTGGCACTCCTAGTGCGGGCGGCCACCTGGTCGCAACTGATGTGCGTCGAGATCAGACGATCGATTTGTTGCGGCCCGCGTCGGCCGTGATATCAGCCGGCGCCCAGGTGCTCACCGGTCTGGTGGGTAACGTTGCGATTCCGCGTCTGACCGGTGGCGCTGCAATCCAGTGGGTCGCGGAGAACGCATCGCCAGCGGAAGGCGCGCCGACGTGGGACCAAGTGACGCTTTCGCCGCACACCGCCGCGGGTCATGTTGATGTAGGTCGTCGGCTGGTTCTCCAGACGGGCGGTGACGTGTCGCGCCTGGTTTCCAACGACCTTTTGTCGGCTGTGGCCACGGCGATCGACCAAGCGGCAATTGTGGGCACCGGCAGCTCGAATCAGCCGCGAGGGCTCATGTACACCTCTGGCCTTGGCTCAGTGGCTGGGGGCTCAAATGGGGCCGCTCCTACTTGGGATCATGTTGTTGACTTGGAGGCGGCTGTTGCGCACAACAACACGCTCTTGGAGCGCCCGGGCTACGTGACGAATAGTCGGGTCCGCGCCAAGCTCGAGAAGACCCCGTTGCTTGGCACCACTACCGGTAAGCCAACGTGGTACTCCGACGACGCAGGCAATGACATGCTGAAGGGTCGTCGTGCTTACGTCAGCAACAACGTGCCGAGCAATCTGACCAAGGGCAGCACGGTCGGCACCTGCAGCGCGATCCTGTACGGAAACTGGTCAGACATGCTGATCGGCATGTGGGGGGAGGGCGTCACCCTGATGGCAGACCCCTACTCGCAGTCTGCAAGCGGAACGCTTCGAATCGTCGTGCTGGTTGATTGCGACATCGCCGTTCGCTACGTGACGTCGTTCAGCCTCATGGCAGACGCGATCACGGTCTGATACCGCATCACTACCTTTACCCGCATCGGTGCTTTTGGGTCTCTCCTTCCGATGCGGACCTGGGGCTGTAGGTCGGGCCAACGACCTACAGGGGGCGGCCTCAGCTTGGCTTTACAGGGGCCAGGGCAACCGCTCATCTTCAACAACTAATCTCAATAGAGGTCCACATGGTTCTACTTGCAAAACAACCGGTCCGCGCGCCCGCTGCTCAAGCTGTCGAGATCATCTTCACTCGCGATTGCTTTGCGCGTGATGCCGACGACGGCTCAACTCTGGAGCACCGGTCGGCGGGTGAGGTCCGCACTGTCTCCGGAGATATCGCTTTCGAACTGGCTGTCATGTGCGGCGCAGCGCTCTACATGAAGACCGCAGATGATCCAAGCCCCAACAAAGCCTTCACTATCACCGAGTCGCGCAAATCGAGCCTTCAGTGTGAGGTTCGCATGCGTGAATCGGCAGCTGCGCAGAAGGCTCAGCGCGATCAAGATGCAGCCGAGGAGGTTCGCTACGCGCGCGCTGTCAGGCGAGAGCTGATCTCGAGGCACCCCGCCGCGTGATACGGCCGTGTTCATGTGCCGGGCGCCGCGTCGCTACTCAAAGGAGTCTTGAGAATGCCGCCAGACAAGTATCCGCGCCGGCGCGTCATTGCGGTTGATGTGGACGGCACCTTGCTGTCGCATGGTTGCTGCAATCTGGCCTTGGTAGCCATGCTGCGGAACGCCAAGGAAGACGGATTCAGCCTGACGCTTTGGTCTATGGGCGGCGAGGCCTACGCCCGTTCAGTCGCGGAGGCGTTGGGCCTCGCTGACTTGTTCGACCACATCATCAGTAAGCCCGGCTTTGTGTTTGATGACGCGGGGTGGAGCTGGGTTCGGTACACGCAGATTCTTCCGATCCCTGCGGCTGTCTCCGAGGGCGCTGTCGGGTCGCTGATGGTTTCAGGGTGTCCCGAGGCCACTCGGCCTGATTCGAACCCGCCAGGGGTGTCGGGTTGAACCGGCCGCAGGGCGACAAGAGGGTCTCGATTGGAGCGGCTCTTAGAGTGATTCAGGCCAGGTCAGGCGGTGCGACCTGGCTCGAGCTTGCTCACCATGCTCAGGTCGGCCGAGCTGCTGCGAAAGACACTGTGCGGGCCATGATTCGAAGCGGCGAAATCGAGGTGTGCGGGCTTCGCAGCTATGCGCACTCTCGGCGGCCAATGATCTTGGTTCGCTTTGTTGCCGAGGTGCAAGTCGACCCTATAGCGGCTCTTGGGGCTGCCCTTCAGGGGTGGCACAGGTAAACGAGCATTGATGCGGCTGTCGGTTCCCTACGGCCATGGGGGATCAAGCGGCCTTTTGCAGCGATGCGCGCGCCCCACGGACGTCAGGTTGGCCTTGCCGCGTGGCGACAATAAGTTCGTGAATAGAGCGGCCCTTCGGGTGATTTAGGCCAGGTCAGGCGGGGGGCCTGGCTTGAGCTTGCTCACCATGCTCAGGTCGGCCGAGCTGCTGCGAAAGACATGGGCGGGCCATGATTCGGAGCGGAGAGGGCGAGCTGTGCAGGCAGATCTTCTACGTACACCCTCGCCGCTCCATGATCGTGGTCGCTTCTTTGTCCGGTCGCGCGCCTGACTGGTTGGCGCTACCCCTGCCCCGGCTGAAAGTCTCGGCGAAGGTTGACCCGCAGCTTGCAAACCGGGCAGTTGAATCCCTTGCCCCACGACTCCGTAAAAGAGTACTGAAGGACCACAGTTCTTCCACTGTCAAAGCACGGTTGGCAGAGGTAGTGCGGCCGGTCCTTCGGCGCTGCTTCGTCCCCCATGGTTAGCACAGTGGATCGATAGACCCAGTTCCCATCACTCACCTCTGTAAGGCGATAGCGCGCGCGTTCAGCGATGGTCTCCTGGGCCTTGCGAAGCGCCTCGTTCTTTTCCATCAGGTCCTGCTGCAGCTCCAAGAGCTGGGAGTTGTGGCGAAAGAGTGCGTCCTGCGCGCGCAGTAACTGCTCATTCATTCTGGCCACTTCGAGAGACAGCAGGTTTGCATCACGAATGGACAGCGCCGCCTTTCCAATGTCTGATGACGCCTTGATGGCGCTCACTGCCGCTGACACGAGCGAAAAGTCCATCTTCGAGCCTTTCAGAGCGCGGGGGTCTACAGCAAGTCCTCAGTCCGAGGAATTTGACTCTCCGCCTCTCAGTTGATCCGGTGTATTATCGCGTTAGGTTGTGTGCGGATATGGTCTCTTAATCCGTTGGTCGCAAGTTCGAATCTTGCAGGGCCCACCAAAAAAGCAGCATTTGACGGCTAAAAGCCCGATAATGATGCCGTTTTGTAGCGTTGAAGGCCATATCCGGACCACCTC
>JAHEJH010000241.1 GCA_024638905.1 Luminiphilus sp. | reverse complement strand
TCGCCTCGCGGGCTTCGGGCACCGCTGGCTCCCCTTTGCTGATGCCGCGTCGGCAGATCTCTCACTGGGCCGCCTGCTTCGGCTGTCTCTCTTTCAGCTCTCTACCGGCATGGCCATTGTCCTGCTGACGGGTACGCTGAATCGCATCATGGTTGTGGAGCTAGGGCAGCCGGCTTCATGGGTGTCGTTAATGCTGGCGATTCCGCTCTTGATGGCGCCAGCGCGCGCTTTAATCGGATATCGGTCTGACCACCATCGTTCCTTTTTGGGCTGGCGTCGTATCCCGTATCTCTGGTCGGGCACCATGATGCAGTTTGGCGGTCTCGCCTTTATGCCCTTTGCCTTGATTCTCATGACCGAGCCACACTCCGGTCCTGCGTTTCTTGGCCCCGCTGCGGCGATGGGTGCATTTTTGCTGACCGGGTTGGGCATGCACGTGGCGCAAACCGCAGGCCTGGCGCTCGCGACCGATCTCGCGACTGAAGAGACTCGTCCGCGCGTCGTAGCACTGCTCTACCTGATGCTGCTCATCGGCATGATCGGCAGCGCGCTGATTTTCGCCGCACTGCTGAAAGACTTCGGTTACGTGCGATTGATTCAGGTGATTCAGAGTGCCGCTGTGATCACGCTGGTGCTCAACGTCGTCGCGATGCTGAAGCAGGAGATCCGCCGGCCCGATCTCACGGATCACGCGCTGGCGCGCCCTACTTTTGGCAACGCGTGGCAGGATTTCATCGCCTTACCGAAGGCCCGCGGTCTGCTCTGGGCTCTCGGTCTGGGCACCATGGGCTTCACCATGCAGGACATTTTGCTCGAGCCCTATGGTGCCGAGGTGCTGGGCCTGTCTGTGAGTGACACGACGTTGCTTACGGCGATGTTTGCCGGAGGCATGGTGCTGGCGCTTATTCTGACGTCGCGTCGACTGGGTAAAGGTTCTGACCCCATCAGAGTGGCATCGACGGGCATTCTCATCGGGATTGCGGCTTTCGCCGCGGTCATTTTCAGCGCGCCGCTCCAGGCGCCAGCGCTGTTTCAGATTGGCGCGGCCATGATTGGTCTGGGTAATGGTTTATTTGCGGTCGGCATGCTGACAGCCGCCATGGAGTTTGGTGGTGACAAGATGGCAGGGCTGACGCTGGGCGCTTGGGGGGCAGTGCAAGCCGCTGCCGCCGGAGTCGCCATGTTTTCTGGGGGTGCAATCCGTGACCTGGTTACGGGTTGGGCGGATGCGGGGCTGTTAGGTGTCGCATTGCAATCGCCCGCTTCAGGTTATGGAGCGGTTTATCACATCGAGATTGCCTTGTTGTTTGTAGCGCTCGCAGCAATGGGTCGGCTGGTACGGCGACCTGGCGAGGCGGGCGAGAACGGTAAGCGTCTCGGTTTAGCGGATTTTCCGAGTTAATGACCACATTGGGAGGACCTAATTATGGGTACTGGTGCAATTACTGAATACGTGGACGTAGCGCAGATAGCGCTGTATGCGTTCTGGATTCTGTTCTTTATTTTGGTGGGGTATCTCCACCGCGAAGGCAAGCGTGAGGGTTGGCCTGTGCAGATGTCTTCTGGTGAGCTCCGCACAGGTGTCGGCGGTATGCCGCCGCCGAAAACCTACCGTCTGGCGCACGGCCAGGGCGAGCGGGTAAAGCCTGGCCCCGAGCCAGCACAATATGAGGTGAATGCCACACAAATTTACGACGCGAGTGGGGCGCCGTTGCACCCCAACGGTGATCCAATGGTGGATGGTGTGGGCCCAGCCGCATGGGCGACTCGCCCGGACAAGCCCGATCTGACGGTTGATGGGCGGCCGAGAATTGTGCCTCTGCGGGTCGACAGTGATCACAGTGTCAACAGCGGCGACCCTGATCCGCGTGGCCAAGCTGTTTATGGCTGTGACGGTAAGCAAGCTGCGACGGTCGTAGATCTTTGGGTAGATCGCGCCGAGCCGCACTTCCGCTACGCCGAGTTGGACGCGGGCGGGCGGCGCATATTGTTGCCCATGACGCTGGCAATGGTGTCTGCGGACGGCTCTGTGAACGTGAAATCCATTCGTTCTGATCAGTTTGCTCAGGTACCTGGGCTGTCGAATCCTGATCAGGTGACCTTGCAGGAAGAGGATCGTATTACTGCTTTCTATGGTGGTGGCCACCTCTACGCCCTGCCAATGCGCTCGGAAGGACTGATATGGGTATGACTGAATATGAAGACGAGCCCGTAGAAGGCTTGCCCGAGCACCTGCCCGAGGGGGAAACCATGGTTTGGCAGGGTCGGCCCACCGCCGCAGCGATGGGGAAGCGGGTGTTCTACATCCGACATCTCACGCTGTATTTTGGACTGCTGATTGCAGGGCACACCGTCTATCGCTTGATGGAGGGGGTCTCTGCGGCGCAGGTCATGGGGACATTGGTATGGCAAGCAGGTTTGGCTGCCACCGTTTTGGTGTTGCTGAGCTGGCTCGCCAGAGCCTATGCAAAGTCAATCCTCTATACCCTGACCAGTGAGCGGCTGGTGATTCGTTCGGGCGTGGCGTTGCCGATGATGGCCAACATCCCGATTGAGCAGATCACCGCGGCAGATATGCGCGTGTATCGTGATGGCACAGGCGATATCTTGCTGAAGCCCGTAGCAGATCGAAAGCTGTATTGGGTGCTGTTGTGGCCCAACGTATCGGCTTGGTACTCGCGTCCGGTCAGGCCGTTTCTGAGAGGATTGGAAGATCCCCAGCGCGCGGCAGATGCCTTTGCCTCAGTGGCCAGTCAGCACTATCAGGTAACGGCAGGGGAGCAAACCGCTGTGCCCGTGCGGGTACACACAGGCGGTGACCCGTTACCGGTATAGGTTAAACAAAATGGTAGGGGGGCAGATGCGGCCGAGGCGAACACTCGGACACCCAATGGTCTGGGTGATTCTTGGCATGGCATTGCTGTGGGCGTGGGGAGTATCCAGAGAGGATGCTCATTACGCACCACCACAGCAGCAGGCCTCCCTACCTGTTTCTTCCGCAGATTTATTATTTATCGATGGGCCACGCGGCCGCATCGACGTGATAGACGCGCAAACGCAAGCGACGTTGGCGGTCTACGAATCGGGCGAGGGTAGTTTCCTTCGCGGTATTGTAAGAAGTCTCGTTCGCGAACGACGGGTCAGAAATCTTGATCCCGGCGGCGAGTTCAATCTTGCGCTATTGGATAACGGCAGTCTGGTGATATCCGATCCGGACACCGGTTACTGGATGGCGCTCGAGGCTTTTGGGGTCGATAACCGGCGACTGTTTGCGGAAATTCTCGAGCAGGCGGTCTCTGAAGAGGTTGCTGCGGCGGATGTGCTGCAATGATCTGGTTGGCGCTAGCGGTTGCGGTGTTGCTCTGGTGGCTGATGACAGGTTTGGCACTCATGAGTGTGCATCAGCCCCGGGCCCTTCGGCAGCCCATCTTTTTACTGGCGACCATCTTCGCCACGGTGTCCATCTGGGGTGTCGAGGCCAACGCGGCGAGCCACACCATGTTGGCGACCGTTGCGGGTTTTGCCATGGGGCTCATTATTTGGGCGTGGCTCGAACTCAGCTACCTAATGGGTTATATCACGGGGCCGGTGAAGCGCCCAGCCACGGCGTCGATGACGTTGCCACAGCGGTTCTACAATGCCCTAGGCACCACCATCTACCATGAGTTTCTCGTTGTGGCTGTCGTTGGCATCGTCTGCGTTCTGGGCGCGGGGCTACCCAATCCGACCATTCAGAACACCCTCGCGGTGCTGTGGCTGATGCGCTGGAGCACCAAGCTCAACCTGTTCTTTGGCGTCAGGCACTTCAATAGCCAGTGGCTACCCGACAATATGCGTTACATCACTAGCTACCTGCGCTCTGGGAAAAATAGCTGGTTCATGATTTTTTCGACGATATTAGCGGCATTTTGCACCTATTTACTGTTTTTTTACGGCCAAATCGCGGCAGAGCCGGCGACCGCGCTGTCCCTGTTTTTGATTGCCTGGTTGGCCGGCCTGGCGGTGCTTGAGCATTGCTTTCTTATGGTGCCTATGGGTGAAACGGCCCTGTGGCGCTGGGCCGAGGTCAATACCCGCAAGTCCGGGTGAAGGTGCGCAGCCGTTGTCGATGTTTTCCTTGACGCCGACTCACCGCAGGCATAATGTGGGGTCAGAGCCGTCTGAACAAAAAAACAGACTGACTGGAGCTTGCTT
>JAHEJH010000233.1 GCA_024638905.1 Luminiphilus sp. | reverse complement strand
CGATGGGTCGTGAAGGCTCAGGTCCATGCGGGCGGGCGCGGCAAGGCAGGCGGTGTGAAGCTTGTGGATAGCCCCGAGGCGGTGGGAGAGTTTGCGGCTCACTGGCTGGGTCAGCGCCTGGTGACTTATCAAACGGATGCGGCTGGTCAGCCAGTGTCACGGATCTTGGTCGAATCCTGCACCGATATCGCCGACGAGCTGTACCTGGGTGCAGTGGTCGATCGCGCCAGCAGGCGGATCGTTTTTATGGCGTCGACCGAGGGCGGGGTTGAGATTGAAAAAGTCGCCGAAGAAACCCCCGAAAAAATCCTCAAGGCGGAAATTGATCCTCTGGTCGGTGCCCAACCTTTTCAGGGACGGGACCTAGCATTCCGACTCGGCCTAACCGGCGTTCAGGTTAAACAGTTCGTCACCATTTTCATGGGGCTGGCAAAACTGTTTGCCGACAAAGATCTGGCGCTGATCGAAGTGAACCCGCTGGTGATTACCGACGAAGGGAGCCTCCATTGCCTCGATGCCAAGGTGGTTGTCGACTCTAACGCGCTATATCGCCAGCCTGAGCTTGAAGCGATGCACGATCCCTCTCAGGAAGACGAGCGGGAGGCTCACGCCGCACAGTGGGAGCTCAACTACGTGGCCCTCGATGGCTCCATCGGCTGCATGGTCAATGGCGCAGGATTGGCAATGGGCACCATGGACATCGTCAAACTCCACGGCGGCGCGCCGGCGAATTTCCTTGATGTCGGCGGCGGCGCCACTAAAGAGCGCGTCACCGAGGCTTTCAAAATCATTCTTTCCGACGAAAACGTGAAGGCGGTGCTGATCAATATCTTTGGCGGCATCGTCCGATGCGATTTGATTGCAGAAGGCGTTATTGGTGCGGTTGAGGAAGTAGGCGTCGATGTGCCGGTTGTCGTGCGTCTCGAGGGTAACAACGCGGCGCTCGGGAGAGAGGTGTTGGCCGGAAGCGGTCTGAATATTCAGGCGGCGGAGAGTCTGACTGACGCTGCTCAAAAAGTGGTCGCCGCGGCGGGAGGTGCGTCATGAGTATCCTGATCGATCAAGACACTCGCGTGATCTGCCAGGGATTCACCGGCTCGCAGGGCACTTTCCATTCGGAGCAGGCGATCGCGTACGGTACCAAGATGGTTGGCGGTGTGACCCCCGGCAAGGGAGGGCAGACGCACCTGGACTTGCCAGTTTTCAATACCGTGGCCGAGGCTGTTGCGGAAACCCAAGCGCAGGCCTCCGTGATCTATGTTCCCGCGGCCTTTTGTAAAGACTCTATCCTTGAGGCGGCCAATGCAGGTATTGACCTGATCGTGTGTATTACCGAGGGCGTGCCGACACTCGATATGCTCGACGCGAAGGTCAAATGCGATGAGTTGGGTGTCAGGCTGATCGGGCCCAATTGCCCGGGTGTTATCACGCCCGGTCAATGCAAGATCGGCATCATGCCGGCGGATATTCATTTGCCGGGTAGGGTCGGGATTGTGTCTCGCTCTGGGACATTGACCTACGAAGCGGTCAAGCAGACTACTGACGTGGGCTACGGTCAGTCCACCTGCGTCGGCATCGGCGGAGACCCGATTCCAGGTTCTCACTTCATCGATATTCTGGGCTTATTCCAGGAAGACCCTGCCACCGAGGCGATCGTGATGATCGGTGAAATCGGCGGCACGGCTGAGGAAGAAGCTGCGGAGTTTATTCGCAGCAATGTGACCAAGCCTGTGGTCTCCTATATTGCGGGTGTGACGGCCCCCAAGGGCAAGCGCATGGGCCATGCGGGCGCGATTATTTCCGGAGGTAAGGGCACTGCTGATGAGAAATTTGCAGCACTGGAGGCGGCGGGTGTCCGCACCGTGCGCTCTCTGGCAGATATCGGCGCGGCGCTCGCAGAGATCACCGGTTGGTGAGCCCTTCCCGTACCCCAAAGCCCGCTTATGGCGGGCTTTTTTTTGCCTGACGACAGCCGACGGACTTGAAAAAGGCGTGTGAAGCCCCATTAAATCCGGACTAGCGAAAAAAGGATTCCTCATGACTGCTGAAGCCACCCAAACAATGGGTTTTCAAACCGAGGCGAAGCGACTGCTTCACCTCATGATTCATTCGCTGTACTCGAACCGGGAGATCTTTCTCCGCGAGCTTATCTCCAATGCTTCCGACGCCATCGATAAACATCGATTTGCGGTCATCGGCGATACGAACTTGGGTGCGGGAGCGAGTGACTACCGGATCCGGGTGGAAGCGGACAGTGAGGCAAAGACCATCACTATCGACGATAACGGGATTGGCATGTCCCGGGATGAGGTCGTGGATAACCTCGGCACCATCGCAAAGTCGGGCACCGCCGCCTTTATGGAGAACCTGTCTGGCGACCAAAAAGCAGATAGCCAGTTGATTGGTCAGTTTGGCGTCGGTTTTTATTCGTCGTTTATCGTCGCGGACCATGTTGTGGTGGTGACGAGAAAGGCAGGAGAGGAGACGGCTACCCAATGGGAGTCTGCGGGCGAAGATGAATTCACCATCAGTGAGTCATCCAGGGACTGCGCTGGGACCACCATTACGCTGCACCTCAAAGACGATGCGGAAGAGTTTGCCGATAGCTGGCGTGTGCGATCGGTGATCAAGAAGTATTCCGATCACATTTCTGTACCCGTGATGATGCCTGAGCCGCCCGCGGCAGCAGGGGATGATGAAGACGCCGCTGAGGTGCCTGCCGAACCCGACTGGCAGGCGGTTAATGAGGCCAAGGCATTGTGGACACGCAGTCGCTCTGAGGTCACTGATGAGGAGTACCAGGCGTTTTACAAACACATCTCGCACGACTTCGAAGATGCGCTGAGTTGGAGTCACAACGCCGTAGAGGGCAAGCTTGAGTACACCTCACTGCTGTATTTACCGCAGCGTGCGCCGTTTGATCTCTGGCAACGCGAGGGCGCCCGAGGATTAAAGCTCTACGTCCAACGCACCTTCATCATGGATGAGGCAGAGCAGTTTCTGCCCATGTACCTGCGCTTTGTGAAGGGCGTGCTGGATTCCAGTGACCTGCCCCTGAATGTCTCGCGAGAGCTGCTGCAGCAGAACCAGCAGGTGGACGCGATACGCAGTGCATTGACCAAGCGCGTGCTGGACATGCTCTCAAAAATGGCGAGCAAGCAGCCCGATGACTACATCCGTTTCTGGGACACCTTCGGCGCGGTGTTAAAAGAGGGTCCCGCGGAGGACTTCACTAATCGCGAGAAAATTGCTGATCTGCTGCGTTTTGCTACGACCCGTGACGACGAAGCCTCGCAGCGTGTTTCCCTGAAGCAATATGTTGAGGCGATGAAGGACGATCAGCAGTCCATCTATTACGTCGTGGCAGAGAACCATGCGACGGCAAAGAATAGTCCCCACATCGAAGCACTGCGCAAGCAGGGTGTTGAGGTGCTGTTGCTGTCTGATCGTGTCGACGAGTGGTTGATGAGCCACCTGGCAGAATATGACGGCAAGCCGCTGCGGGATGTCGCGAAGGGCGAGTGGGACGAGAGCGCCGACGACGAAGACGCGAAGAAGGCGCTCGAAGCGGCAGAGAAAGCCAGCGAGTCCCTGATTGAGCGCATGCAGGGCGTGCTGTCCGAACGGGTCGCCGGTATTCGGCCAACGACTCGGCTCACGTCGTCACCGGCCTGTTTGACGGTTGCTGAACACGAGATGGGTGCGCAAATGCGACGCATTATGGAGGCGGCGGGACAGGAGATGCCCGAAACCAAGCCCACCATGGAAATTAATGTTGAGCACCCGCTGTTGCAGCGGTTGGATCAGGAGTCAGATGAGGACCGCTTTGCTGATTTGGCGCAAATTCTGCTCGATCAGGCAGCGCTTGCCGAGGGGTCCGTGCTAGAGGATCCAGCGACGTATGTCGCCCGTCTCAATAAGCTCCTGGTGGAAATGAGTCGCTCCTAAAGTGCTGCTGACCCTGTGGCGCCACGGTGAAGCGGGTTCTGCTGCGACAGATGAGGTCCGCGCACTGACGGCCCGTGGCCGCGAGGAGGTTATAGCGATGGCGATCGGTTTTGCGGCCTGGGTGGGTGCATCGGCGCCCAGGTCTGTCTCGCTTCTGCGGTATAGCCCCCTCCGCCGAACAAGCCAGACAGCGGAATTATTGGGCGAGCTGTTGTGTCCGAGCAGTAAGGAGATAGATCCTTCTCTGGCTCCGGGCGCTT
>JAHEJH010000231.1 GCA_024638905.1 Luminiphilus sp. | reverse complement strand
CTGCCGGAAAACGAGGACTTCGAGCCGATCGTGGTGGACCTGCGCAGCACCGAGTGCGCCATCGAGGGCATCAGCGTTGGCATTATTCGCCAGCAGGGTTAACGCGCCACCCTTTCTCAAATCAAGTGCGGAGGTAACCAGGCAGCGGTATTTTTGAGGGAGGGAGACCTAGCCGAGGCATCCTGAGTGGGCCCCTGAAATAGGAGGCGGGAACGATTGCCCCGCTGTGTCAGCGCGCTACAGAGTTAGTGCAGCGTGCGAGTCTCTGACATTTCCGCGGTCTCGACTTCCAGATTGTTGACCTCAGCCAACTGCGCCGCCGCTTCTATGCCAGCCTGAATCATGGCCTTGGCAACTTCCAGATTGTTACCCATGAGGTACGCATGGGCCTCATCGGAAAACTGAATGCTCACCAGCGGCTCGGAGTCACCCTCAACGCGCTGCAGCACCACTTCACCATCACCCAAGTCCACGATTTCAAGTAAGGATGTAGACACTCAAGAACCTCTCTCTTAGGAAGAGTCACCGGCACGTATCGCAACCAGTGATGCTCCACGGTAACACTCTGAGCGGGCATCTGCCACTCGAGCACCGCGGGACCCACTGTCAGGACTCGTCAATGGCGTCAGCAATCGTTTCTGCCAAGCCGGCCAACTGCTGCGCCCAATCCTCGAACGGCTCCAGATTGGCCCCCGTCTCCACCGCCAGGCTGTCTGAGCGGCGGACCACAGGGCTGTTTGAGATAGGCGCCTTAAGCGCCGCGACCCAGCCACTCTGCTCCAGCTGCACACAGACGTCTACCTCGGCGGGGCGCACCAGACCTGCCGGTAACGGCGGCAGATCACTCACCGAGCGAGGCGGACTGTCAGGGAGCTGTCGAATGCGACAGGCGGCGAGCAGCAACCAACCGTAGCCATCCAGCAACCTGACCTGCACCGGGCTGGCATAGGCCTGATTCACTTGGCTTTCCGGGACGTTGCCTCGCTCCAGCTCAGCCCGCCAGCCCGATAACAGGATGCTGGCGTGGTACAGGCTTTGGTTAGCGTAAGCCAGGGGGTGGCTCAATCCGCTGCCTCGTCTGCAGGTTTGGCTTTCGCCTTTGCCTTTGCCTTCGCTTTCGCCTTGGGCTTGGTTTTTCTTTTTGCCTTGGGCTTTTTCGCCGTGCCCTCTTCAACCCACTTGCCGTCGTTAAACATCGCTCGCCAACCGCTGGGCTTGCCGTCACGCTCCGACATCACATACTGCTCTTTCGTCTTTCGGCTATAACGAATTTGACTGCGGTTACCTTGGTCATCTGCACGGGGGGCATCAAACAGATAGTGATGCTTGGGATCAATCTCGGCCTGGTGCGGCAATAACTCGTCGACATATGGAGGCCGTGTCTCCCGGTGCTTGGGGAACTGGCTCGCCGCGAGGAAGATGCCGGAGGCACCGTCCCGCAGCACGTAGTGGTCCTCCACCTTCAGACACTGCAACTCCGGCATGGGCACCGGGTCCATCTTGGGCGGCGCAACCTCGCCGCTTCTCAGCAGCTTCCGGGTATTGGTGCATTCCGAATTGGTGCAGCCGAAGTACTTACCAAAGCGCCCGGTTTTGAGCTGCATGTCGGAACCGCATTTATCGCACTCAATGAGCGGACCGTCGTAACCTTTAATACGGAACTGTCCCTGCTCGACCTCATAGCCGTCGCAATCTGGATTGTTGCCGCAGACATGCAGCTTGCGGGACTCATCGATCAGGTAGCTGTCCATCGCGGTGTTGCATTTGCCGCAGCGTCGCTTGGTGAGCAACAACCGCGACTCGGCCTCGTCGTCAGCATCGACGCTGATCGCCTCATCACCCGGAATCAGATTCACGGTGCTCTTACAGCGCTCCTTGGGCGGCAAGCTGTAACCCGAGCACCCCATGAACACGCCCGTGCTGGCGGTGCGGATCTGCATCGGTCTACCGCAAGCGTCGCAGGGAATGCCTGTCGGCGTGGGATCGTTGGGCTGCATGCCATCTGGCCCGTCGTTGGCCGCTTGCGACAACTTGCCGCTGAAGTCTGCATAAAACTCGTTGAGCAAATCGGTCCACGACAATGTGCCCTGGGCCACTTCATCGAGTCGCTCCTCCATGGTCGCGGTGAACCCGTAGTCCAGTAGGTCACTGAAACTGTCCTGAAGACGCTCAGTCACGATGTCGCCCATTTTCTCGGCGTAGAACCGGCGGTTCTCGAGTTTCACATAGCCCCGATCCTGAATGGTGGAGATGATGGCAGCGTAGGTAGAGGGGCGACCGATACCACGCTTTTCCAGCTCGCGGACCAAACTAGCCTCGCCGTAACGAGCGGGGGGCTTAGTGAAGTGCTGCTTGGGATCAAACTCCGTCACCGTCAGACCATCACCTACCGCAAGCGGCGGCAGCACGGCATCGTCCCCCTTGCGAGCCGCAGGCGGTTGGACCCGGGTAAAGCCGTCGAACTCAATGACTCTGCCCTTGGCGGTGAGCCGGCAGTCAGCGGCCGTGACCACCAAAGTGGTCGACAGATAGCGCGCAGGAGTCATCTGACAGGCCACAAACTGACGCCAGATCAGGTCATAAAGGCGCTCTGCATCGGGGTCCATTCCCGACAGCAAGCCACTGCGCAACCGGACATCTGAGGGGCGGATCGCCTCGTGAGCTTCCTGCGCACCCTCGCGCGAGCCATAGCGGATGGGCTCAGCCGGCAAATATTCCGCTGAAAAATCTTTTTGAATCAAACTGCGGCAAGCGCTCACCGCATCATTGCTGAGGTTGGTCGAATCGGTCCGCATATAGGTAATGTAGCCCGCCTCATAGAGACGCTGCGCGAGCGTCATGGTCTTCTTGACGCTGAATCCCATGCGCGTGCTCGCCGCCTGCTGCAGCGTTGACGTAATAAAGGGTGCAGACGGCTTGGAGCTGGTTTTACGGGACTCGAGATCTGTGACGCTAAAGGTGGCGTCACGCATGGCATCGACGGCGGCCTCTGCCTCAGCCTGATTTTTGGGCTCAAACTTCTCGCCACCCCGATGGGTGACCATGAACCTGACCGGCTCAATATCACCGGCTGTCAGCAGTGCGTGAACTTCCCAGTACTCTTCGGGTACGAACGCGCGGATTTCCCGCTCCCGTTCCACGATAAGGCGCACCGCGACGGATTGGACCCGGCCCGCAGACAGCCCGCGAGCCACTTTGGCCCACAGCAGTGGACTGACCTCAAAACCGACTACTCGATCAAGAAAGCGCCGCGCCTGCTGGGCGTGCACGCGGGCCACATCCAACACCCCAGGTTCCTTGAAGGCTTCTTGAATCGCCTTTTCAGTAATCTCGTTAAAGACCACCCGATGATAACGGCTGGTGTCCCCGCCGATCGCTTCCTGCAGATGCCAGGCGATCGCCTCACCCTCTCTGTCGAGGTCAGTAGCGAGATAGATAGCATCGCTGTCCTTGGCGAGCTTTTTCAGCTCACTCACCACTTTCTCTTTACCGGGCAGAATCTCATAACGGGCTTGCCAGCCGTTATCGGGATCAATACCCATCCGCCGGACCAACTGCTCGCGCTTTTTGCGGGTCTGGTAACGCACTTTCTCGTCCGGCGCCATTTTGCGGGTGATGGCCGCTTGAGCAGCGCGCTCCTTCGGGTCTGCAGGCTTGGCACTTCCCGAGGTAGGCAGATCACGAATATGCCCCACGCTGGACTTCACAATGAAGTCCTTGCCGAGATATTTGTTAATGGTTTTCGCCTTGGCGGGCGACTCCACTATGACCAGTGCTTTACCCATAAATTGCGCTTGCCTGCATTGATTTCGCCGCCGGGACTGACTAGCGGCCACTAGAAGGTGGGCATCTATAAGGGCGATTTTGCTCGGGGTCAAGGCCTCACTGAAATCTTGCCATGTTCAAATCGACCACTTAGAAGGACTGTGTTACTCAATAGAATCAATAACTTGGGAGAGCGTATTTAAGCCATCAGGCCCCTCTTTCTCGTTCCAGAAAATACTCACGGTCTGTTCTGACAACTCGACAAAGGCGGCGCCCAAGGGCAAAGCTGACAACCATCTAGGGGCGGGAGAAACGCCAACCGTAGGGAACCACTCACCGCCAACCGATACAAAGCGCTCCTCCCGGCCAGCCTGGTGAAGATGTGCTGATAACCGTCGCTCATAGCAAGCAAGCTCATCGTCTGACTCGAAGCGAAACCGCGCGGGTAT
>JAHEJH010000229.1:3688-4222 GCA_024638905.1 Luminiphilus sp. | reverse complement strand
CCCATACCTCAGAGCAAACACGCGTCAACGCCGCCGTCAGCGTCGTCTTACCGTGGTCTACGTGTCCAATCGTGCCCACATTCACGTGGGGCTTCGAACGCTCAAATGCTTCTTTTGCCATGGCGACACACTCTCCTGAGTTTCTGTCTGTCCGGCGCCCTGTCTGCGCCTCTCTACCAACTTCCCGGTATTTCGCCCTCGGCGCCATACCGAATTGGAGCTCATAACCGGATTTGAACCGGTGACCTCTTCCTTACCAAGGAAGTGCTCTACCGACTGAGCTATATGAGCAAAACTGCTGCCCTGTTTGGAGCGGGTAGCGGGGATCGAACCCGCATCATCAGCTTGGAAGGCTGAGGTTCTACCATTGAACTATACCCGCGGTAACCGCTTACCTACCCCGGGACCCACACCAGCCTTCGGAGGCTCTACAACCCCCGCCGGCGTTATCCTTGGTGGAGGGGGGTGGATTCGAACCACCGAAGCTCGCGCGTCAGATTTACAGTCTGATCCCTTTGGCCACTCGGGAACCCC
>JAHEJH010000229.1:0-3678 GCA_024638905.1 Luminiphilus sp. | reverse complement strand
ATAGAGTAAAACGGCCATCTCGGCATTAAAAGAAGGTGACGCGCTACTCCCCGAATCGAGGCCCTTCAACCCGAATGTTACGGAGTTGCGTCGGGTGCGGGTCTATCTTTAAGCCCGCAAGGCGCTGATATAATGAGAAATATGGAGAGTGAAATGGAGCTGGCGAGAGGAATCGAACCCCCGACCGGCTGATTACAAATCAGCTGCTCTACCTACTGAGCTACGCCAGCGAAGCGTGGGGCATGGAGCGGTAAATTGCCCCTTGCCAATGGGGTGCGCATCATCCCCTCAGGGAGACTCATCGTCAAGCTTTTGGGACAACCAAAGTCTAAGGCCTTCCATCACCAAATCGGGGCTGTGCGTGGCCGCCAAGCCCAGGTTCTGCAGCGTGGTCGCCGCGCCACCGGTGACCAAGGGTCGATGCTCAGGGTGCTCTGCCATCGTCGACTGCACGGCGCCAATCACCGCCCGCCACGACCCCGCGGTGACACAGGCTTGGGTATTATTCCCCGGCCCAATAGTCGGCGCCTCAAGAGCACCGACGTGGATCCGGTCGGTCTCACTACTCAAGACGCGCCGCATCAGATCGGCACCGGGCAAGATATAGCCGCCTTCATGCAAACCCCCTGCGGACATCAGGTCCACTGTCACAGCGGTGCCGGCATCAACGACGCACAGCGCACCCTCGTGGTGAACATGCGCTGCCAACATGGCGAGCCAACGGTCTACCCCCATTCGCTCTGGCTCGGCATAACCACTCACTAAGCCAAGGCAGGTTGCTTGTGCCGCCGCTCGATGCACCGTCGCCTCCCTACTTGCTCTCAAGGCCGCCATCAGTTCGGCGTCGACAGCGTCACTGGCAACGCTCGCCAGCCCAGCTACGCCCCAAGGTTCTGCCTCGACACCCTGGCAAAGACTCCTCACATCCGACACTGAGCCCCTGGCGTCCAGCAGCCCTTCGGCATTGGCAAGCCGCCACTTGATCGCGGTGTTACCTACGTCAATCAATAACCAAGGGGTTTGCTCAGTCATCCTGCCGCTCCAATCTCCAGCAAAGTCGCTTCTCCACCCGCCACTACCGACTGACCTGTCTCCGTACTCACCAGGAGCGCGCCATTCTGATCAACGCCCGCCGCCGTTCCGGCCACTGCAGGCGAGCCCTCCACCAGCACCTGCCGGCCATGTAAGAAATCCCGCTGCCGCCAGTGCGCAAGCCAGTTGTGCATTTCGCCGCCTGCAATGTCCATGAGCCCCGAGGCCAGCTGGCTGATCAATTGTGCAGCCAGTCGATTGCGGTCTAGCGGTGCGCCACACGCGGTGGCCAGATCAGTCCACGGTCGCTGGATGGCCTCTGTACCCTCCACAGGCATATTCACGTTGAGTCCAATACCGGCGATAACAGGGATCGCG
Organism: Luminiphilus sp.; assembly: GCA_024638905.1. Classification (GTDB taxonomy): domain Bacteria; phylum Pseudomonadota; class Gammaproteobacteria; order Pseudomonadales; family Halieaceae; genus Luminiphilus. The sequence goes on along the minus strand of JAHEJH010000229.1, from coordinate 2,268 downwards.
CCGTTTTGCTCACCCAGCAGTTCGATCAGCACCCCGCCCAACTTCCGCTCTCCATGGTAGAGGTCATTAGGCCACTTGAGTGCAAGGTCGACGGCGTAGTCCCTCGCGATCGCTTCGGCCAGCATGGCACCAATCGCCAGGCTGAGGCCCGATAGTCGTTCTACCGGCCCATGAAAACGCCAACCTAAAGAGAGATAGAGATTGGCCCCTGCCGGGCTGTGCCAGCTGCGGCCGCGTCGACCGCGGCCTTGAGTTTGCTCCTCTGCCAGCACTATCACGCCCCGGGAGTCATCAGCCAACAAAAACTCTCGGACCACATCGTTGGTGGATCCGACGGAGTCACGGATCTCAAGGGTGAACATTGCCTCGGCAGATGCTGACAGTGAGTCGACGATGGCAGTGGCATTAAGTGGTGTCAGGGTCATATCCGCCATCATACCTTCAGCGCGCTGACTCTTTTGTCTCTCCGCTCGCGTGGGTTCCGCCACTCGAGTCCATGTCGAGCCCATGGCCTACTGTCCCACTGTGATACCTGTCATCATGGCGCGACCTCAGGCGCCTTGTCAGTCAACACAGCATGTCCCATGTCCCATCACAAACCAGGGAGCGGCTCCGCCTGCTCACAATGATCCTCGCGCTCATCATCGGGGGCCTGTTAATCGCCCAGCTTTGGACACAACCGCTGTCGCAGGCCAGTCTGACCACGGCGGGCCGCGGCGTGCTATTTGTGCTGCTTGCTCTGGGCTTAATGGGCACCCGGCGACTGAGCGTGGTGCTCACCGCGCTACTGTGCAGTGTGTCGATCCCTGGCCTTTTGGCGGTCAATCACACACCCCTTATTTCAGATGCACTGGCAATGCTCACACTCTTGCTGTGCGCAGGTTTATTGCTGGCCTCAGCACGCACTTCATCCCCACAGGACACCGCGACATGAGCCTTTTCCACGACACGCTCGATACTTCGCTAGGCATCTTGACGTTAGAGGCCAGCGAGCGCGGGCTGCGCAGCGTTCGATTTCCGAATCGGCCACAACCGATCAAAGGCAGGATGACCAGCAACAGCGTTATCAAGCTGGCCAAACGGGAGCTGAAAGCATACTTCGCAAGGCAACTGAAAAAATTCTCTGTGCCACTGGATTGGCATGGCACCGCCTTTCAGGAATCGGTATGGCAAGCGCTTACTGCCATCCCCTATGGCGAGACGGTGAGCTATACCGACATCGCCCGGGCTATCGGCAGACCTCAGTCCGCCCGTCCAACAGGGGGCGCCGTAGGACGCAACCCGATCCCGATCATTGTGCCCTGCCACCGGGTCATCGGCAGTGACCACACCCTCACGGGCTTCACAGGAGGGCTTAACATCAAAGTCGCTTTACTCGAGCTAGAGGGTCGCGTGATCGAGTGACCATCAGGCGTTGAGATCGGGAATGATCTCGTCCTTGAGTCGCTCGATCGATTCCTTCAGTCGCAACTTTTCTTTTTTTAGACGCTGCACCAGCAGCTGGTTTTGCCACGGCCGAGATTGCAGTTCGATAATTTTCTGATCGAGGGTACGATGCTGGGTTTGCATAACAGCCAAACGCTCCGCAGGCGAGAGATCCTCGTTAGCCGCTGACTGATCTGGTCCAACACGCTCTGTCATGCATTACCTCACACCTGCCCCAAGGGAAATCTAACTGGGGTTCGGCCACGCTGACAAGCCAATCTCAATGACCGGCGAGCACAATGCTAAGCAGCCGCCAGTAACCGATCGAAAACAACCCGTCAGAGATCGGGATCCGGGATCCACTCAAGATAACTGATCTCGCTGTCCCCGGCCGCGACAAATTTGGGCGCCTTCAAACTGTCCCACTGGTTATAACGAACCGGCGCACCCTCGAGGGTGGTCACACTGCCACCTGCGGCGCGCACCAGCGCATCTCCCGCCGCCAAATCCCATTCGTAACAGGGCGACGTCCTTGGATAGACATCAGCCCTGCCCGATGCCACATCGCAAAATTTAAGGGCGCTACCTGCATCGAGGCGCTCGCTACCCTGAGCCAGCTCGGCGAGGCGAGTGAGCATCATCTGAACCCGCTCCTCGCGATGGCGCGCACTCGCAGACATGACTAGCTGCGCGGTTGGATCAAGAAGGCGAGTACTCAAGTCTTCACCCTCCTCCTCTGAGAACAGCGGGTAACGCCTTGCCCCCCAGTCAGGCACACCAAAATCGAGATGGCCCCGATTAGGCGCGGCAATCAGGCCCAGCACCGCCTCCGCCTCAACGATC
>JAHEJH010000001.1 GCA_024638905.1 Luminiphilus sp. | reverse complement strand
CATCGCGCTTTGCGACATGCTCAACGATTTGTTGCGTTGGGGTGTCTGTGTGGTGGAGCAGGCGCCCACCGAGCCAGGTTTTCTCAATGAACTCGCTGCGCGCATCGGTCCGGTGCGTGATAGCAACTTTGGCTCCTTGTGGGATGTCAAAGCCGACGTGAATCTGGCGGGGGACGCCAAAACCAACACCACTGCGAATACGGGATTCCGGCTGGGTCCGCATACTGACCTACCCACGCGCGAAATTCCGCCGGGCTTCCAGTTTTTGCATTGCCTGATCAACGAGGCCGATGGCGGAGAGTCGACCCTGACAGATGGCGCCGCGCTCATTGAAGAACTTAAGGCGACCCGACCGGATGATTACGAGATTCTGAGCACCCGGCGCTGGGTGTTTTTTAACCGCGGCCCCGGTATTGATCACCGTTTTTCGGCGCCCATCATCGACCCGTTGGGTGGTGAGGGTGTGCCGACGATTCGCGCGTTCTATCCGGTGCGCGCCTTCCCCGATATGCCGGAGGCCGACGTGGGTGAGGCCTACGCCGCCTTGCGACGCTTTCATGCCTTGGCCGACGACCCCCGTTTTGAGCTGATCTTCCGTCTCGGGCCCGGTGACATCATGTGCTTCGATAACCGCCGCGTGATGCACGGTCGTAAAGCGTTTTCAGGCTCGGGTCAGCGCCACCTGCAGGGGGTGTATATTGATCGCGACGAGATCTTGTCGACGGCGCGGGCGGTCAATCGGGCCCGGGCGGCGCGTCAAATACCGTAAGACATCAACCCTTATCCGGAACCCATTCCCATAACAACACATCAGGGGACACGCCATGCCACTGGCCATGCGAGACAAAGTTTTCATCACTGCGGCGTTAACGGGCTCCGGCAGCACGCAGAACCGCAGCGACAAGGTGCCACGCAGCCCCGAGCAAATCGCGACCGCGGCTATCGATGCGGCCAAAGCGGGCGCGGCGGTGGTGCACTGCCATGTGCGCGACCCGGAAACGGGCGCCCCGGATCGCGCCGTGCACCTTTACCGCGAGGTGGTGGAGCGCATACGGGAGTCTGATACCGATGTTGTGATCAACCTCACCGCCGGAATGGGAGGCGATATTGTCTTTGGCCCGACTGATGCGCCTTTGCCCCTGAGCGAGCAGGGCACCGACATGGTCTCGGCGGCGGAGCGGGTCGCGCACCTTGAGGCCTGCCTGCCCGAAATCGCCACGCTCGACTGCGGCACGATGAATTTCGCTGAGGCCGACTATGTAATGACCAACACCCCCGGCATGCTGCGTGATATGGCGAGCCGCATGGCCAATCTGGGTATTCGGATCGAGATCGAGGCCTTCGATACGGGTCATTTATGGCTTGCCCAGCAGCTAGTGAGTGAGGGGCTGATCCCGGCGCCGGTGATGGTGCAGCTCTGTATGGGGATTCCCTGGGGAGCACCCGATGACCTCAACACCTTTATGGCGATGGTGAATAACGTGCCCTCTGACTGGATCCACTCCGCCTTCTCGATAGGCCGACACCAGATGGCCTACGTTGCGGCGGCGGTGCTGTCGGGCGGCAACGTGCGCGTGGGGCTTGAGGACAACCTCTGGCTGGAAAAAGGCCACCTCGCGACCAACGCCGAGTTGGTAGCCCGGGCGGTGACCATCGTTGAGGCCATGGGCGTGCAGGTCATGACGCCGGATGAGGTTCGCGCCGAACTACAGTTGACCAAACGGGCACTGCCCTGATGCCAACGGCGGCGATTATTGGCGGTGGGGTGATCGGCTCGGCCTGGGCGTCGCGGTTCTTGTTGAACGGTTGGGACGTGCGCTTTCACGACCCCGCGCCCGATTCCGAGGCTGTGCTTAACATCGTTTTGGAAAAAGCGCGTCGGTGGGTTCCCGAAGTCTACGAACGACTCCCGGAAGAGGGCGCCCTAACACTCTGCGGCGGCATTGCCGACGCCGTAAGTGGCGCTGACTGGGTACAGGAGTCCACGCCCGAGCGGCTTGAGATCAAACAGGCGGTACTTGCTGAGATTCAGGCCAGCTGTGCGGCAGAGGCGATTGTTGCGTCGTCTACTTCGGGCTTTATGCCCTCGGAATTGCAAACAGGTAGCGCTCGGCCCGAGCAGATTCTCGTCGCCCACCCGTATAACCCGGTTTATCTGTTGCCGATTGTGGAAGTGGTTCCTTCAGCCGCAGTGCCCGAGGAGACGGTGCAGCGCGCGGAAGCGCTGCTGCGCGACATTGGCATGAAACCGATTACGCTGCGGGCAGAAATCCCGGCCCATGTTGGAGATAGACTCCTAGAGGCAGTTTGGCGCGAAGCGCTCTGGCTCATCAAAGACGGCGTGGCCACCACCGAGCAAATAGACGACATCATGACCCATGGTTTCGGTCTGCGATGGGCACAAAAGGGATTGTTTGAAACCTATCGCACCGCGGGCGGTGAGGCCGGCATGAAGCACTTCCTTGAGCAATTTGGTCCCTGTCTGCAGTGGCCGTGGACCAAGCTCACCGACGTGCCGGATCTCGACGAAGAACTGATCGATCGCATTGTTGAGCAGTCCGATGCGCAAGCTGCCGGGCGCTCGGTCAGCGAGCTAGAGGATGAGCGCGACGCCAATCTGGTGGCCATGCTCAAAGCGCTGCGCAAGGAAGACACTGCGGCCGGCGCGTTTCTCAATCGCCTCGGGGCTTCCAGTGCCTGATTTGATCACCCATCGACGCTAGCGATGAGCATCGAGTTGGCAACACCGACTTTTTCCAACGAGCAGATTTGTGCCCACCGGGGCGCCAGCGGAAGCTATCCCGAGAACACCCGCGCCGCCTTTGACGCTGCGGCCAGTGTGGGCGCCGGGTGGATCGAGACGGACATCCAGTGCCTAGCCGATGGCGAACTGGTGATCTTTCACGATGACCATCTGGGGCGCACAACATCGGGGTCGGCAAAGGTCACCTTACTGTCTTGGCCTGATATGGCTGGACTGGATATTGGTGGCTGGAAGGGCGATGCATTTGCTTCAGAGCGACCCCTGCGCTGCGAGGATCTGATTGCCTGGCAGGCTGAGACGTCGGACCGCCCGGGCATTGTTTGGGAAGTGAAGTGCGACGATGACCCTGCGGCGGTGGATGCCGCCGTTACGGCGGTCACCCAGCGACTCGCAGATATCGGTGATCATCGTTGTATTGTCTCGAGCTTCAGTCGCGATGTCTTATCTGCGCTCAGACCCCGGTTGCCCGAAATACCCATGGCGCTGATAGCGGAGGCGCTACCGGAGGACGGCGTCGCCTTTTGTCGCGAGCATGGGCTGGAGGGAATTCATCTCGATGGCCATCAGGTCTCTCACGATTCGGCGCGCGCAGTGCTGGAGGCCAGCCTTGCGCTGCGCTGTTACACCATCAATGACGTTGCAGATGCCCAGCGCCTCGCCGCGCTCGGTGCATCGATGGTCATGACCGATTTTCCCGAGCGATTTTTAAACGAGCACTAATGGCTCAGTTGGGCAGGGTGCCCAGATCAAAACCTGTTTCCTCTGCTACTGCCTCTGGCCAGTTGGTGCGCCATACCTCTCGGGAGACTAGGCCAACCGGAACAGGAGCGCGCGCAAACCCGGGCTGGCAATCGATCAAAGGCGCGACTACCACATCGTGTCGCGGCACGATAAAAAACGGAAAGCTGTAGCGCTCCTTGCCTGAGGTATTCACCACCTTGTGCGGTGTCGAGACAAAGTAACCGCCGGACCAGAGCTCCAATAGATCGCCGATGTTGACGACCATCGTGTCATCGGGTGCTTTTACCTCCAGCCACTCGGATTGATCATGGGGCCGCAGCCACAGGCCGCCCACGGCGTCCGGAAACAGCAGCGTGAGGGCGTCGGTATCCTTGTGAGGATGAATACCAAAGCCATCATTCGGACTGCTGGGAGGATAGTGCAGGAGCGACATGTTGGTCAGGGGTTGATCAAAGTACGCCAGAAAATCAGCGACGTTCACTTTCATGATCTGTGCGATCAGAGCAAGCAGTCGTTGACCGGTGGCCTCGCAGGCCACCCAAAAGGCCTCGGCGGCCTGTTGTAGACCGGCCGGATCGTTTGGCCATCGATTGGGGCCATAAAGGTCACAGGCGGTGCAAAGTGGATCGTCGCCCGCGACCTCGGCGTGCAGCTTGTAGCCCTCGTACTGGTCGGGCGTCACCCCCTCGGTGTTGGGTGAGAAAAAGCCCAACGGGATGTAGCCCCGGTAGTTATCGGGCGTGATGCGCTCAGCCATCTTGTCGACCAGCGGGCGGTCAAAATAGTCGACCAGATGCTGCCGCAGATCGCTCACCAGTTTCCCCGGTATGCCATGCCCTCGCACCAGTACAAAACCGATGTCGCAGAGCGCGCGCTCCAGCGTGGGCAGTGTCTCCTTATCATCTCGTTCGAGATCAATCGTCGGGATGGCGAGCGATGAGGGCATCAGTCTGGGTTTCCTCGGCGATCTCATGGCGGGCACAGCAGCAGAGAAACTTCTGCGCGCATGCTGCGCATCTTCGATGACTGGGGGCGGGGCTGTAAAGCGCCCGGATTGTCAGCTGATTTGGGCTGTGTCCGGGCTTTCCTAACGTCTCGATCAGTCGGCATAATCTCGTGCATCTTGTTTACGAGTATCTCTTTATGCCGCACCCTTGGCGCTTCAGCGCCGCACTGATCTGGCTGGCGCTGATATCTTTTCACGGCGCGGCGCTGGCCGAACCGGTGCCGAGTCCCAAAGTGGTATTTGTGATTGTCGATGGCATTCCTGCGGACGTGATTGAGCGGGTGCCCACGCCAGCGATTGATGCGATCGCCGAAGCGGGGGGGTATACCCGTGCTGCCATGGGCGGCCCGATAGGCGCATCGGGTGAAACGCCTACGATCTCAGCGCCTGGGTATATGAGTTTGATCACCGGTACCTGGGCGAATAAACACAACGTCTATAAAAACTACGGCATCTCTCCTGATTACCGTTACTGGAATCTTTTCCGCCTTGTCAGTGCAGAGAAGCCCGAGCTGCGGCTGGCCATTTTTTCAACCTGGACGGACAACCGCACAATACTCCTTGGGGAGGGGCTGGCTGAGGCCGGCAACTGGCGCTTTGATGTCGTGGTGGATGGCTTCGAAGACGACGAATCGCGATTCCCGCCACGACCGATGGATGCACAGATCGCCGATATCGATGATGCGGTAAGCCGCGAGGCTGGGAAGCTGATTGAATCAAAGGGGCCGGATTTATCTTGGGTATACCTGCAATACACCGACGATGTGGCCCATAAATATGGCGACAGTGTTGAATTCGAGCAGGCGGTGATCGAAATGGATGAGCGGCTTCACGCCATCTGGTCAGGGGTGCAGGCGCGACAGAGGGTGCATGAGGAGGATTGGCTGGTGATTGTGACCACTGATCATGGACGAGATGCGGTAACAGGTCGCACACACGGTGGTCAAAGCGAGCGTGAGCGCACCATTTGGATGGCCACCAACAGCCAACGGCTGACGCCCGACTTTTACGCGACGCCCGAAATCGTCGATATCTATCCTTCTATCGCCTCGCATTTGGGGATTAGTATCCCTGAACAGGTCGCGCGCCATCTAGATGGCGCGTCATTTATCAAATAGGGACAAGCATGGATCGAGCACGCATGAGCGAGTTTGACTACATCGTCATTGGTGCCGGATCGGCGGGTTGCGTGCTGGCCAATCGATTGAGTGAAGATCCCGCGCATTCGGTATTGCTCCTTGAGGCGGGTAAGGATGACCGTAGTCTGTTCATTCGTATGCCGACAGCGCTGTCGATTCCCATGAACACGCCGCGTTTCAGCTGGGGTTACTGGGGTGAACCCGAGCCCGGGCTCGACGGGCGTCGCATGGATTGCGCCCGGGGCAAAGTGCTGGGGGGCTCTTCAGCGATTAACGGCATGGTGTATGTGCGCGGCCACGCCGATGATTTTGATCAATGGGTTGAGGCAGGCGCCACCGGCTGGAGCTACGCCGACTGCCTGCCTTACTTCAAGCGCGCAGAGCGGTGGATGGGTGGAGAAGATCCCTACCGAGGCGGTGAGGGGCCGGTCGATACCTGTAACGGCAACAATATGAAAAACCCGCTCTATACGGCGTTTATTGCGGCGGGAGAAGAGGCGGGGTACGGCCGCACTGAGGACTACAACGGCTACCGTCAGGAGGGCTTTGGCGCTATGCACATGACGGTGCGGCGCGGTGAGCGATGCTCAACGGACTGGGCGTACCTGGCGCCCGCTCGCAAGCGGCCCAACCTCACTGTGGTAACCGAGGCAGAGGTGGACAAGCTTATCTTGTCGGGCAAGCAGGTCAGGGGTGTTCGGTATCAGTGCAGGGGCGAGATGTGTGAGGCGTCTGCTCGGCGAGAGGTCATTCTGAGCGCTGGGTCGATTGGTTCGCCGGCGATTCTGCAGCGCTCCGGCATCGGACCCGCGCAGGTGTTGGCTGAGGCAGGTGTGCCGGTTCAGCACGAGTTGCCGGGTGTCGGCGAGAACCTGCAGGACCACCTCGAGGTGTATTTTCAGTACCGGTGTAAAGCGCCTATCACGGTGAACGGTCATCTTGGCTGGCTGGCGAAGCTTCGCATCGGTGTGCAGTGGGTGCTGACCAAAACCGGTCTGGGTGCGACCAATCACTTTGAATCCTGCGGTTTTATCCGCTCCCGCGCGGGGCTGGCCTCGCCCGATATTCAGTATCACTTTTTGCCCGCCGCGATTCGTTACGACGGGAAGGCGGCCTTTGAGGGCCATGGTTTTCAGGTGCACGTGGGGCCCAATAAACCCGAGAGCCGCGGCACGGTCCGCATCTCCGGCCCAAACGCCCAGGATGAGCCGCAAATTTTCTTTAATTACCTCGCCACCGAGCAGGACCGAGAGGACTGGCGCACCTGTCTTCGGCTTACTCGCGAGATTCTTCAGCAGCCTGCACTCGACAGGTACCGCGGTGACGAAATCCAGCCGGCGGTCGATCTGTCGGATGCGGAGGCTACCGACCGCTGGGTGCGCGATAACGTCGAGACGGCTTATCACCCCTCGTGCTCCTGCAAGATGGGTGGAGTAGAAGACGCCATGGCGGTGGTCGACCCCGAGTGTCGTGTGCGCGGGCTCGACGGGCTGCGGGTTGTCGACTCGTCGATCTTCCCAACCATCCCCAACGGCAATCTCAATGCGCCGACCATTATGGTGGCCGAACGGGCGTCTGATCTGATCCGCGGTAAAGCCCCGCTGCTGGAGGAGGTGCCGGTCTGGCAGGCGTCCGAGTGGCAGCACCGGCAGCGCGAGGGTGCGCCCGTGAGATCGGTGCCAGCAGGCCCCGCCGCATGATGGCCCGTAAATGAACGCCATTCTCTCTGCGGCGATTGCGCTGACGACGCTGACATCACTGCTTCTGGTGCTGCGTTACCGTAATACCCGTATCGAGGGCAGTGCTCCGATGCCGCTGGTGACGTTTTTGGCGGTGTTATTTACCTCGGGGCTCGACGTGGGCCTGTTGATGTTTCCCATGGTCGACTTCGAGATTTTTGCCAGCGAGCCCGATTACGCCTTTGCCAATCCGTTGGCGCTGGAGTTCGGCTTCTGGGGGTTTTTGGTCTGGGGTTTTTATTTCCTCACGACCTTTTACTTCTGTGTGGTGGAGCCCCGATTGCAGCTCTTTGAGATTCCGGCGATCAAGCTGATCAATAACCTCACCATCATTGGCACCTGCGCCTTCACCGGCTACCTGTTTTTGCATTACCTGCCCGGTTACATCGAGGGTATTCCCGACGCCCTACGTTACGCGCTGGTGGCGGGTACGGTGCTGGTCGCGGTGATTTCCAGCACCCAGATCCGTTTCGTGAAGGTGCTCAGTCTGGCCTCGAGCGGGCTGTTCTTTGCACTCATTGCAGGGTCTTTTCTGGCGTCCGGAATGGGCGTGTCGGGCTTTGCGGATACGGTCGGCCAGCTGGGCGATTACTTCGGTCAACTGCCGCGCTTTGTGTTTCCGATTAATGATTACCACGCGTTTTATCTGTTCTGGTGGTTTGCCTGGAGCATCATGATTGGCCAGTTTGTCTCGCGCTTTGTCAGTGGCTTCACGGCCTGGCAATTACTGCTCTTACTACTGGTTGTACCGTCTATCCCGATCGCGCTCTGGTTCTCGGTGCTGTATTGGTACTTCGCCAACGACATCTCGATCGCGGGGCTGATGAGCTGGGCCATGATGGGTGTGGGTATCTTGTTTGTGGTGAATTCACTCGATTCGTTGACCCGGCTTTACACCCAGAATATTGGGCTGACCGTGGACGCGCTGGGCACCGGGCGCTACGTGGCGGTGAACTGGGTGATCCTGTTTGCACTGGTCATGGCCTTCCAGTTCACGCCGTTCAAAATCGAATGGGTGGGCTTGGTGGTGGTGGGTATCTATGCCGCGATTTATACCTTAGTCTTTCTGCGCCGCGCCGCGCTGCGATCAGCCCCCGTCTGAATTCCCAAGCTCCGTGAGCGCCTGATAGGTCGCCACTTTGAGATCGAAGCGGTGCCGGTCGCTGTGCGGTGTGCCCAGTACCTGCGCCATGAAGACGACAACGAGATCTTCCTCGGGGTCTATCCAGAATTTTGTGTTGGCGATACCGCCCCAGGAATACTCGCCCTTTGAGGAGGTCACGCCTGCCTGCGCGGGATCGGTGATGACGCCTGCACCCAAACCAAATGACTGACCAGGGTAAAGATGCGAGGCCGGGTACTCGGTGGCACCGTTATCGCGTACGTCAGGCGTTAGACGCGCCATGGTCATGGCCTGAACCGTCTTGGGCCCAAGGATACGCAAGCCATCCAGGCTCCCGCCCCGACGGAGCATTTCGCAGAAACGCCAGTAGTCGTGCGCTGTGGAGATTAAACCGCCGCCCCCTGAGAACAGCGTCACGCCGGATGGCGGCGGGAGTAGCCCCGCAGGCAGGGGCCCCATCGCTCGCTGCTCGGCGTTCCACAGATGACCGCCCGCCATGCGTGGCGTTTTGTCATTGGGCACATTGAAAAACGTGTCGTGCATCTCAAGTGGGTCAAAAATGCGCGCCTGAAAAAACTGTTCCAGGGTTTGCCCGCTCAAGCGCTCCACCAGCGCACCCAGCACGTCAGTTGCCACGCTGTAGTGGTATCGGGTGCCGGGCTCAAAACGCAGGGGTAGGGTCGCCAGCTTTTCGATAAAGACATTGAGATCCGCGCTTTGCTGGAGTGCCGCATCTCGGTAGGCACGCTCAACGGGGTGCTCAATGTGCCAGCCGTTGGTGAGGCCCGCGGTGTGGGTCATCAATTGCTCGATGGTCATTTGACTCTGGGGCGGCACAGGTTCTCCATCGATCAAGAGTTGCATGTCCGCCAGCTCGGGTATGTATTTCGCCACGGGGTCCCCGAGGTGGAAGGCGCCTTCCTCATAGAGAATCATCGCCGCGACGGTCGTGATCGGTTTGGTCATGGAAAAGATGCGGAACAGCGCATCGGTATCCATAGGTCGATCATCCTCAAGTCCGTAGCGGCCGGCTGCCTCAAAGTGCACGACCTGCCCGTGACGCGCGACCAGCGTCACGGTGCCCACTAAATTCCCGTCGGCAATCTCGCGCTCCACAAATTTGTTGATCTTGCCTAGCCGGTCGCTAGAGAAGCCGACTGTTTCAGGTTCTACGACGCTGATCTCGGCTGCCTGCAGCCGCGTGGCCAGCAGCGAGAGGAGTAAAAGGGGTAACAGCGCTCGGAGTGTCATCGATTCAGTGCTTTCAGAATGGCGTGGTTCGGCCGAGCACTGTTGTAGATGCATCGAACCAAGTCAATGGTTGCAGGGAGAATCGTGGTTACCCAAGACCAAGACCAAGACCAAAATCAAGATCAAGACAAAACCCAAACCCAAGCCCAAAGTCGTAAGCCCCAAGCCCCGATTCCTTAGAACTCCGCTCGCGGTCAGTCTTCCGCATCGTAGACGGAGCGCAGCGCCTCAAAGTGTGTGTTCTCTCTGTAGCCAGCCTGACGATACGAGAAATACACCATGCTACGCCGGCTTTCTGATGCGTTACCCAGCCCTCGGTGCAGTATGCGGTCATCGAAGATCAGGCAAGAGCCTGTGGCAAGCCGAGATGAGAACCCTGCGGGCACCGCTTGCTCAGCCTCGGTCACTAGCTGTTCAGGCCCCGTTGTCTCATGCTGATACACCAGTTCATCGCTCACCAGAGCCGGGTTCCGCAGGTGATTGGTCAGCCGGTGCGAGCCCCTTGCTAACTCGGTGGGGCCCATTGCCAATGGCGTGTCATGGAGTGCGACCATGACATTGAGCGCATGGGGCGGAAGATGATCAGCACTGACGTGGGGTGAGTCGATATGCCAGCACTGAGCAGGGCTGCCCGGATCGGAATACACCACGCCGCTAAACGAATGCTCGGCATCCTCGCCCAGCACGCCGGCAATCAGCGGCCACCAAGGTAGCGCGCGATCATCAACGCCAAACTCATCAGGTGAGATCGGAATGTCCCAGCGCCCGGGCGAGCGCTGCACGACCTCGTCGAAGCCGGCCGCGCTGCCAATGCCGATGGGTTGCGTGCCCAATGCTGAGATGACCTGATCGCTGCGCCCCAGTGAAACCTCGAGCAGATGGGCAACAAACCCGGGGTCGCATAAGCCCTCGACCAGCAGGTAGCCGTCTTCTTCGAGCTGCTGTTGGGCGTCGACGAGCGACTTTCCCGGAGCCAATCTGTGCGAAGCCTGTTTGCCAGTAGTGTTCATAGGTATCGGGTGACGGGTGGGGTGAGCCGTCAGTGCAGTCGCACGTCCTGGCGTTTCAGCTCGGTCTGAACTTGGCCGATATCCAGCTCGTCGAAGCCGCGTTTCTGCTGCGCCGCGATCGCGGCCGCAACACCAGCGCCCTGCCCGGTAACGGTGCAACACATCATATTGCGAGTCGCTGCGTGACTGACACGATCACCGCCCGTAATGCGGCCTGCGCAAATCAGATTCTTGACGCCCTTGGGTAGCAGGGTGCGGTAGGGGACCTGAAAGTAGCGGCCCGTCGTCGGCAGAATCAAAATGCCGTACCCGTCTATAAACTCTGGGAAGATACCGACGCTGTCCTCGAAGCGGCCCTGATCGCGCACGTCCGCTTCGGTCATGTTGTAAGTAGCGTCGATCTTACGGGTGTCGCGAATGCCCAAGGTCATGCCGAAGTTGCGTAGCTTGGCGTTCTCGCAACCCGGGGTGTACCGCTTCAGCGCCTCAATCGCCATCATGGCCTGCTTGCGACCTTCCATTTCACCGCGGGTCAGGTCATCGGGGTCGGTGCCGTCATAACCCAGCAGGTGCACCAGGTTCAGGTAGGTGAGATCCCCAGTGTCATAGAGCGCGCCCCAGGTGCCGGCGATGGTATCGAGGTGCTCGGGAATCAAGCCTGCTTCTCGGGCCTGTTCGAAGGGTTTGCGCAGAAAGGGCGAGAACATCTCGTCTTCCTTTCCCGTTGTCTCCACGGTCCATTGTCCATAAGCCCAGTCGCGATAGGTTTGCGGGTCGGCTTTCACGTGCTCGATAAATCTTGTCTTGTTGACCCCCGACATGGAGAACATGACGGAGGCGCCAATCATGTCCTCCTTGGCTTGCTTCAGTGTGATCGCGCCCGCGCGGTGCGCGACATCGGCATCGCCCGTGGCGTCGATGATACGCTCGGCCATAATCGCCTCGCGCCCGGCCTTGCTCTCGACGATCACGCCTTTGATCACATCGCCTTCCATAATTGGGGCAACAAACAGTCGGTGCAGCATGGGCGTGATGCCGGCTTCCTCCACCAGCGTGTCAGCCACCCACTTAAAAGCCTCGCCATCGATGGCGTGGCTGTCGGATTGGGGTTCCTTTACTGCGGCACCCATGTCCCGGGCACGCTCCTCGAACTCGATACCGACACCCTCGGTATCAACCGTCTGCTCGTGGCGATACCAGGCAAAGCCCTCTACCCCCACCGCAGTGATGTTGCCGCCAAAGCACCCAAAACGCTCCAGTAAGGTGACCTGACTCCCCGCCCGGGCTGCACCCAGTGCGGCGGCCAAGCCTCCGGGGCCGGACCCCACGACTAGGACGTCGGTTTCATGAATGACCGGGACCTCTCTGGCGGGCTCGTGAATAGACATTGGTTGGCACTCCAGAGAAGTATTGAGTCGCATCGACATACTGAACATTAGCGTTGGTAGCGCGGGTGACGCCCCTCAATCTTATGACAAAACGTTCTCTGTGAGGGCGTTAGCAGATGACTACTAACAGGCAACCACAGGAAGAGGCTTATCGAGGCTCCCCTGACTTTACGGCGACCCTCAACCTTTGCAGCGACAGATGGCTCCGGTGGTATATTTTGACGAGCGTTGGCCCTAGTCACAGGTTTTGCTTGGGCCTTGCCGCGGATGTTGCCGTGACAGGCGCTTGGCTAAAGCGTCCTTGAGGAAAAGAAATTGAAAGCAGCGGTGTGTCGTGAGGTTGGCCAACCACTCTCTATTGAGGAGGTGGCCATTGCCGCGCCTGAGCGGGGTGAGGTGAAGGTCAAGCTGGTTGCCTGTGCTATCTGCCACAGTGACATTATGTTCATTGATGGCCATTGGCAGGGAGCGCTGCCAGCGGTTTATGGGCACGAAGCGTCCGGTATTGTTGAGTCAGTGGGTTCGGGCGTGAGTGATATTTCTGTTGGAGACCATGTGGTGGTCACGCTGATTCGCTCCTGTGGAGACTGCCACTACTGCTCGCGTTCGATAGAAACCCAGTGTGAAAAAACGTTCTCGCTGGATGAGCGCAGCCCGCTATCAGATCGTTCGGGAGCCATCATTGGGCAGGGATTGAATGCCGGTGCATTTGCCGAGTATGTCGTTGTAGAACAGAGTCAGGTCTGCGTCATCCCGCGGGAGCTGTCGCTGGATGTTGCATCAATGTTGGGCTGCGGGGTGCTTACAGGTTTCGGTGCAGTTGCTAATACGGTAGACCTCGCGCCCGGGAGCACTGTCGCTGTCATCGGCTGTGGCGGCGTTGGTATCAACAGTATTCAGGCGGCGGCGTTCAAAGGGGCGCAATGCGTGATTGCCATCGACGTCGTGGACGCAAAGTTAGAAAAAACTCAGCTATTCGGTGCGACGCACACGCTAAATAGTAGTGCGCAGACCTTCACTGACGATGTGCTCGCGTTGACCGAGGGCCGTGGCCCAGATTTTGTCTTTGTCACCGTGGGTGCCAGGTCTGCGATTATGCAAGGCATGCAAATACTCTCCCGGGCCGGGACTCTGGTCATCGTGGGTATGCCCGCATCAGAGATTTTATTGGAGTGTGACCCCGGCGAGTTGGCGTCAAAGGGACAGTCTATAGTGGGATCAAAAATGGGCTCCAGCTCGGTCAGTCGCGACATTCCTCTATTGGTAAATTTGTATCAGGAAGGCCTCCTCAAGCTCGACGAGTTGATCAGTGGGCGCTACGCCTTGCATGACATTAACGAGGCCATTGATTCGGTGAGGCGAGGAGAGGCTTTTCGCAACGTGGTGATGTTTCAGTGATCATCAAAGACTTTGAGACCTTCGTGGTCGGTAATCCCCCTCCGAGATTTGGCGGGCGTTATTTCATCTTTGTAAAGTTGGTGACCGATAGCGGGGTAGTCGGTTACGGCGAGGCTTATTGCGCGACATTCGGGGCAAAGACTGTGGAGGCGATGCTCCGAGATACCGCCGAGCGATTTGTCGTGGGCCGCGACCCGTTTCACATCGAGGCACTGTGGCGCAGCATTTATGGCGCTGGATACAACCTCAGACCCGATGTCTCTCTGATGGCCGTTCTCTCTGCATTAGAGATGGCTTGTTGGGACATCATCGGTAAAGAGTGCGGCAAGCCTGTGTATGAATTACTGGGGGGGCAGGTCCACGAACAGCTCAGGACCTACACGTATATCTACCCGGACCAGGGTGACGTCTATCCCGATGAGGATGATGCCGAGCATGTTTACGTCAATCCGGAGCGCGCCGCAGAGCGCGCATTACGTTACGTAGATCAGGGATTCACAGCGCTCAAGTTTGACCCGGCGGGTGCTTACACCATTTTTGACGGGGGCATGCCCACAGGGGGTGAGCTCGAGCGCTCAGAGGCATTCATGAGAACCCTTCGTGAGGCGGTAGGAGGCGGGGTGGATCTGTTATTTGGCACTCACGGTCAATTCACCCCTGCCGGTGCAATAAGACTTGCTCAGCGCATTGCGCCGTATGACCCGCTGTGGCTTGAGGAGCCTGTCCCGCCCGAAAATGCTGCGGAGATGGCTGTGGTGGCAAGAGCAACGTCGATCCCCGTCGCAACGGGAGAGCGACTCTGTACAAAGTATGAATTTGCTCGCGTACTGGATGAGGGCGCTGCCGCTATTTTGCAATTGAATCTGGGCCGTGTCGGCGGACTGTTAGAGGCCAAGAAGATTGCGGCGCTGGCCGAGGTTAAGTATGCGCAGATTGCGCCACATCTTTACTGTGGGCCAATAGTGGGCGCGGCTAATATCCAACTTGCCACCTGCTCACCGAACTTTCTGATACTTGAGGGCATTGAGACATGGGACGGATTCCATGCCGCACTTCTCGATAAGCCAGTGAATTGGCAGAACGGCTATGTTATTCCCTCAACTGAGCCTGGCTTGGGTGTCACGCTGAATGAGGCGGTGGCTCGGGAGCACCCTTATGAGGGCGACGAGCTGCACCTCGAGATGCTGACTGAGCCGGTGCGTTGAAATAGTCCTGGCTGTCGTTTACCCGCAACCCGCCGCCTGCTTTTGCCAATTGCCCGTGAGCTGGCTCGCAGAGGCATGGATCGAATGGATATGGCAAATACGAGGTATTCAGGCTGCTGATTGTGGGTCCTGGGAGCAGGCGCCCCCCCCGCACGTTGGCCGGAGAGGCGCTGCCGCGGCTCAGATTGCGCGGCAGTGTCTTTCCAGGCTTAGAAAAACCGCAATAAAAACAGTTGGTAACGGCGTCCTGCTAGGTCGCCGGGTGCCAACATCAAGATGTTTAACTCGGTTCACTGCTCAGCTGAGGAGGCGGCGTCGCGACGAGTGCCGCGAATGAGGGGGCTCTTCGATTGCCTTAATACCCAGTTATGGGTTACAACACTTCGGAATTGCAACGCGGGAAAACAGTTTTTGCCGTTTTCTCGCGAGGGGTGCAATTCATAAAACAAACTCGCTCTGACGAGAGTGTGTTCGAGAGGAAAACAACGCATGAAAACAACGCAAAAGCCACTTGTTTCCCCACTACTTCAACGCCAACAGGTTCGCAGACCACTTGCAGTAGCAGTGTCGGCCGCCTGTGGTGTGGTGGGATCAATATCGATCAGTGCTCCCGCACTGTCACAAAGCCTTGAAGAGGTGCTGGTAACAGCGACTCGTCGCGCCGAGAGCGTTCAGGATATTCCGATGAGCGTATCGGTGCTGGGTGAAGCCCAGCTCACCGACCTGAATGTGACTGACATGGAAGATTATTTGATGATGCTTCCGAACGTCGGTTTTATCTCCTTGGGCCCAAGCACCGGCAGCATTTACATCCGCGGAATTTCGAGTGGTGGTGAGAGCCTGCTCGGCGCCAACCCCGCGGTTGCGGTGTATCTGGATGAGCAGCCCGTAACACTGGTGGGGGCCTACCTCAACCCGCATATTTATGACATCAACCGGATCGAAGTGCTGGCCGGTCCCCAGGGCACGACCTTCGGCGCGAACGCACAGTCCGGTGCGATTCGCATCATGACCAACCAGCCCGAGCTCGATGAGTTCTCTGGTGGATACAGCCTTGATGGCAGTCAGGCTAAGAGTGCTGACATGAGTTATCGCGCCGAGGGCTTTGTCAACATCCCGCTGGGCGAGCGCTCTGCTTTGCGCGTGATGGGCTTCTACAAGCGCGACGGGGGTTACATCGATAACGTCGCCGGTGGCCACACCTTTAGCCGCAGCAATATCCGCGCCGGACTGCCAGAGGACAGCCCGCTGCGTGCCATCGCTGCCGACGTCACCGTGACCAATGAGGATGTCGTCGAGGAGAATTTTAACGAGGCAACAACCTTCGGTGGTCGAGCCGCGCTACGCATCGATCTCAACGACTCGTGGACCTTTACTGCGGGCGCGATGTTCCAGGACCTCGAGCGCGAGGGCGTCTGGGATCACGACCCCACGGTCGGTGACCTGCAGGTCATGCTGCTGCTTCCCGAGACGATGGACGACAAGTGGAGCCAGTACTCGGCCAAGATCGAAGGCGAGCTATTAGGCGGTACGCTGATGGCCACGGCGGCGATGCTGGATCGCGAGTATGAGATCGCCAGTGACTACTCGCTTTACAGCGACCAGGACATTGCATCAGGTTACGTAGAGCCCTATTACAACTGTTACGTAAGTTACTTTGGCACCTGTGGCGACCCTCGACAGCAGTACACCAACGACTCGGAGCAGGATCGCACGACCTTTGAAATTCGCTACACCTCTAACCCCGAAAATCGCTTCCGCTACATGGTTGGCTACTACAGCGTCGAGGTAGAGAACACCAGCGATAACGAGTGGCACGTGCTCGGCCTCGCCGAAACGCCGCAGGCTGCGGTAGACGCCCCCGATATCTATTGGACCACGGATTTCGAGCGCGACTATGAAGAAACGTCAATCTTTGGTGAGGCGTCGTTTGATATCACCGATCGGCTGACAATCACAGCGAGTGCTCGGCAGTTTGACTACGACAGCACGCTGGATGGCTTCTCAGGTACGGTGTTCTGGCCGTGTGGCGGCTTTGGACCGCAAGGTGATCGTCCCGCGAGTAACTACGGTGCGGATTGTGCTGCAACAGCCCGAACTGTCACGAGTAAGGACGAGGTCTACCGCGCCAGCCTAGAGTGGAGCGTAACGGACGACATCATGCTCTACACCACATGGGGCGAGGGTTACCGACCGGGTGGCCTGAACCGTTTCTGTGAGACGCGCATCCCGGACGGTCTGGGTGGTCAGGGTAACGTGAACATCGGTTGCGCCTTTGAGTCAGATATCCTCACTGCTTACGAGCTCGGTTTTAAGTCAACGCTTTTCGACGGCCGACTGCGTTTGAACGCAGCAGCGTTCTGGCAGGAGTGGGATGATTTCCAGCTGTCGCGATTGGATACCTCTATCTCGCCGATCACGCTGACCTTCAACGTCGGTAACGCTGAGAGTAATGGTGTCGAGTTCGACTTCACGTCGATGATTACTGACAACTGGACGCTAAGCGGAGCGGCAAGCTTCCTCGACTCGACGTTGACGGACGATTATCGTCGTTCGGCAAGCAGTCCAGAACCTGATGCGCCGGCGGGCTCGCGACTCCCGCGTGTTCCAGAGCTGAAGTGGAATCTGTCTACCCGCTACACCTTTGCCAACGAGTGGTTTGCTCAGGCGGCATATATGTACACGGGTGATTCCTACAACGATCTGTTCGGTGGGTTCCGACAGTTGCAGGGCTCTTACGATGTGGTGAATGCCTCATTCGGCCTAGAGCGCAGCAACTGGACGGCAGAGGTCTACGTGCAAAACCTGACGGATGAGCGCGGCGAGGTCTGGATCAATGACGTGAACTGGGATCAACGCGTGACCATCAACCAACCCCGTACTATCGGGTTCCGATGGCAGCAGCGATTCTGATCGCCAAGCTCTGGTAAGAACGGTAAGGGCGCCTCTTGAGGCGCCCTTTGCTTTGATGGGGTGTGGACACCATACTCGCGATTTATTCACATCCGGCCTTCAGACGAGTTCACTGAACTGACCATGTCATCTGTTGAGACATTATTCGCGCAAGCCAGCGACGCCCTGCGAAATCAGGATGCGGAGCGTGCGAGAGACTTGTGTGCCGAGGCCCGACAACAGGATCCTGATGACCCCCGCTTGTTGATGTTGCATGGGTTTGCGCTGCGTCGCTCGGGTCACCACGCCGAGGCCGAGCCGCTGCTGCGCCGTACCTTGGGTGTGGACCCCGGCCTAGAGATTGCCCACCACGAACTGGGTTTGGCGCTGAAAGGGCTGGGGCGTCTGAGCGAGGCACGCCGGGCCATGGAACAGGCTGTGACCCTTAACCCCAAGATGACCGCTGCCTGGCGCGACCTCTATGAGGTGCGTGCGGCTGAGGGTGATGACGTCGGCGCTGCTGAGGCCTATCGACAGGCGATGGGCAACAAGGAGCTGGATCCGCTATTAAACAAGGCCCTCGAGCTGATGGGGCAAGGGCGGTTTGGCGTTGCCGAGGGGATTTGCCGTGAGTACCTCAAAAGACGCCCTCATGATGTCGATGCCATTCGACTGCTGGCAGAGGTGGGTATCTCAATCGGCTCGGTTGCCGAGGCGATACTGCTCCTTGAGCGTTGCCTCGAACTGGCGCCGGAGTTTCATGTAGCGCGAACCAATTACGTGACGGCACTTGCGCGGCATCAGCGTTTTGACGAAGCGTTGGCTGAGAATGAACAGCTCAGAAAAGCACAGCCCGACAGTCTGGCGCATCAGGTGCAATTTGCGACCACGCTCTCTTTGGCAGGACGATTTGAGATGGCGCATGGTGAGTTCGAGAAAGCACTGGAGCAGGCGCCGGGTAACGAGCGCATTTTGACCAGCTATGGTCATTCTTTGCGCTATGGCGTCAAAGGTGAAGAGGCGATTGCGGCTTACCTCCGTGCTGTTGAGGCAGAGCCTTCGGCGGGCGAGGCGTATTGGAGTTTGGCGAATCTGAAGACGTTCCGATTTGACGATACTCAGTTAGCGAGTATGCAATCTCAGCTTGCCGCACTGACGCAGCCAAGTGAAGATAAGATCCACTTGGCCTTTGCGGTGGGAAAAGCACTGGAAGACCGACACGAATACGATCAATCCTTTGCCGCCTACGCCGAGGGTAATGCCATCAAGCGCGGGATCAGTGGCTACGACGCCGACAAGACAAGCGCGCGAGTCGATCAACTGATTGCGCGATGCGGGACGAGTCTCTGGGATGGTGACGGGCACCCCTCCGATGAGCCCATCTTCATTATTGGTTTGCCCAGAGCTGGCTCAACACTGCTGGAGCAGATCTT
Source organism: Luminiphilus sp. (assembly GCA_024638905.1). Classification (GTDB taxonomy): domain Bacteria; phylum Pseudomonadota; class Gammaproteobacteria; order Pseudomonadales; family Halieaceae; genus Luminiphilus. Next base: position 2,448 of record JAHEJH010000001.1, on the reverse strand, counting down.
GGCGAGCCATTCGCAGGTTGAGGCTACGGCTGAACTACCCTTTATTGGCAGAATCATTGGCGAGATGGTCGCCGAAAGAGATCGCGGTGATGAACCGCTCTACCCCCATATCCTGAATGAGCTCACGGTTGAAGAGCGCGTGGCCCGGGGACAGCAGTACCTCGATTTGGCGGCGGGGTATCGCACTGGCAAAGCGCGGTTCATCGACAAACTACCTAACAATTGGGAGCACGTGGCACTCATTAAAACCATCCTGCCCAAGGCCACGATAATCGATGCGCGGCGCCATCCCATGGCGGCGTGTTTCGCCAACTTTAAGCAGTTGTTTGCCCGGGGTCAGGAGTTCACTTATTCGCTAGAGGATATCGGTCGTTATTACGCCGACTATTTGCGCTTGATGGACCACTGGCACGGTGTCTTTCCCGGCGGGTTACTCACTGTCCAGTATGAAGAGGTCGTCGAGGACCTTGACACCCAAGTGTGCCAGTTGCTCTCTCACGCCAAGCTGGATTTTGAGGAAGCCTGCCTGCGCTACTACGAGAAAGATCGCGCGGTGCGGACCGCCAGCTCGGAGCAGGTTCGCCAGCCGATTTACCGCGACGCCCTGAATCTCTGGGAGCGCTACCAAGCGCATCTCGCGCCATTAGAGTCGCTTTTAGACGATTGGGGCGTGCCACGTTAAGTCAAGCCACGCTGCCTGCTTGCGACGCACTTTTAGGCTTCTACTGATTCGGAGAAGATAGGGTCCGTCAACCTCGCCGACGCCGTCCTCGACGTTTTTCTCCGCCGCCATTGGCTTCTGTTTCAACCAGTGCCGCCCAAGGAATGCCGAGTGCGGCGGTCATGGCCTCGATATCCAGTGCCCCCCGGGGAGTGGTGTCTAGGGCACTGACCATCGCCTTCACATGCTCAGGCGTTGTGCCGCAGCAACCCCCGATAATCGTAGCGCCCGCGTCACGGGCATACAGGGCGTACTGCGCCATCAGTTCTGGGCTACCGTGGAAATGAATCGCGCCATCGACATATTGCGGGATGCCGCAATTACCTTTAGCAACAACCGGTATCTCGATGCCGGCGGCGATCATCCCCTGAGTGGAGTCCATCAGTTCAGCGGGTCCCACGCCGCAGTTGGCGCCCGCCATGTCCAGACCAATCTCCGCCGCAAACCGGGCGTAATCCGCCGGGGTGACGCCCATCATCGAGCGTCGGGCGGTATCGAAGGTCAGCGTGGCGCAGACGGGTAAGCCGGTAGCGCGCGCAGCCTCTGCGGCGGCGGCTACCTCCTCAAGCGAGGACATGGTCTCGATCCAGATGACTTCAGCGCCGCCCTCAGCCAATGCCTGCACCTGCTCGGCAAAATAGGCCACGGTGTCGGTATGAGTGAGGGTGCCCATGGGTTCAAATAGCTCGCCCGTGGGCCCCATTGAGCCTGCCACGACCGCTTTTCGGCCGGTGTCCTCAAAATGCTGGCGGGTGGCCTCACGGGCCAGCTGCGCTGCAGCGGCGTTCAGTTCTGCGACGCGATGCTCGGCTTTATGTAGCTTCAGTCTGGGCGCATTGGCACCAAAGCTGTTGGTCAGAATAATGTCAGCGCCCGCCTCAAGGAAGGCGCCATGCAGCCACAGCACCTCTTCCGGCTTTTCCACACACCACAGATCGGGCGGATAGCCTGCTTCGAGGCCACGGCCAAAAAAGTTCGAGCCGGTCGCGCCGTCAGCGACGCACCAGCCTTTCTCGGCGATGAGGTCGGTGATGGGGTTAGACATGTACTAGCGTCCTTGTCAGTGTCATTTTGAGCGGGGCGAGTATGATAAAGCGAAAACTGCGGTCAGGGACCGCGGGTGCGCAAAAACACAGAGGCGTCAGTTGGGCAAGCAAACGGCCATACACGAGCAGGTGCTGAACACTCGATCTACAGACGATCTCATGGATTTCTATGAGGACTGGGCGGCTTGCTATGACCGGGACGTAAATGACACTTGGGGTTATAGCGGCCCCGAGCGCACATTATTCTGGTTGCGTCACTATCTCGAACCGCAGGGCGCTCGGGTGCTCGATGCCGGGTGTGGTACCGGTCTGGTGGGAGCGGTACTTTCGGAGGGTGGCTTCACGCTCGTTGATGGGATCGACTACTCCGAAGCGATGCTCGCTGAGGCGGCCAAAAAAAGCGTCTATCACCAGCTGGATAAAATGAACATGAATGCCGCGTTACCGATTGACGCCGGTGTCTACGACGGCGTGACCTGTGTGGGGACCTTTACTTCTGCGCATGTGGTGCCTGAGGCGCTTAACGAACTGGTTCGCGTGACGCGGCTGGGCGGGATTGTTTGCTGCACTGTGCGTGAGGAATACTGGCAAGACACGCACTTTCCCGAGGTGCTCAGCCAGATCGTGGAATCGGGTAGAGCGACACTCAAACAGCTTTGCGAGGAGCCCTACGTCCATTCA
>JAHEJH010000223.1 GCA_024638905.1 Luminiphilus sp. | reverse complement strand
CCTAAGCGGTCTGCCCGCAGGCGCAAAGCACCCTCCAGCAGAACCGCTGCCGCCAAACCAACCAAGGGCAAAACCACGAGCAAAACCACGAGCAAAACCACGAGCAAAACCACGAGCAAAGGGAAACGATAGACCATGAGCGAAGCCGGACTGGCCCCCCTGAGGCGCGCCCTCATTAGTGTTTCAGATAAAAGCGGCATCGTTGATTTCGCCCGGGCACTGGCGGCACGCAACGTCGAGATTCTCTCTACCGGCGGCACGTGTCGACTGCTCCGCGAAGAAGGACTGAGCGTGGTAGAAGTCTCAGATCACACCGGGTTTCCCGAGATGATGGATGGTCGCGTGAAAACGCTGCACCCCAAGATTCACGGGGGCATTCTCGGCCGGCGCGGCACAGACGACGAGATAATGTCCGCCCACAAGATCCCGCCCATCGATCTGGTCGTGGTGAACCTGTACCCCTTTGAGGCCACCGTCGCACGGCCTGACTGCACGCTGGAAGACGCAGTGGAAAATATTGATATCGGCGGACCGACCATGGTTCGTGCCGCCGCAAAGAACCACCGCGACGTCGCCATCGTGGTGTCGTCCGGCGACTACGGTCGGATCCTCGCTGAACTCGAATCCCATGACGGCCACACCACGCTGACGACGCGATTTGAGCTTGCGATTCGTGCCTACGAGCATACCGCCGCTTATGACGGCATGATCGCCAATCACTTTGGCTGTCTGGTGGAGGGTGGCTCTGAGGCCTACCCGCGGACCTTCAACCTGCAGTTCGAAAAGGTGCAGGAGATGCGCTACGGGGAAAACCCACACCAGAGCGCCGCTTTTTATCGGGAGGCGCGGCAGACCGAGGTCGGCATCAGTAGTGCCGAGCAATTGCAGGGCAAGGCCCTGTCCTACAACAACGTGGCCGATACCGACGCCGCGCTCGAGTGCGTGAAGAGCTTCGACGCGCCGGCCTGCGTGATCGTCAAACACGCCAATCCCTGTGGTGTGGCGGTCGCGCCGGATTTGATGGGCGCCTATGACCTCGCCTTCCACACGGATACTGAGTCAGCGTTCGGCGGCATCATTGCGTTTAACCGCAAGCTGGATGGCGCCACTGCGGCCGCGATTGTCGAGCGCCAGTTTGTGGAAGTGATCATTGCGCCAGAAATATCTGACGACGCCATCGCTGCCGTTGCAGCGAAGGAAAACGTGCGGCTAATGCGCACCGGCGCCTGGGCCGCCTCCGCCTCCGCCAGAGACTTCAAACGGGTCAACGGTGGTCTGCTGGTTCAGGACCGCGACGACGGCATGGTGTCGCGTGACAAGCTCCCAGTCGCGACCGAGCGCGCACCCACTGACGCCGAGTGGGACGATTTGTTGTTCGCCTGGAAAGTGGCGAAATTCGTGAAAAGCAACGCCATCATTTATGCCGCCAACCAGCGCACGATCGGAGTAGGCGCCGGCCAAATGTCGCGGGTGAACTCTGCACGCATCGCCGCGATCAAGGCAGAGCACGCGGGCCTGGAGGTTAAAGGGGCGGTGATGGCCTCGGATGCCTTCTTCCCTTTCCGGGATGGCATCGACAATGCGGCCGAGCGCGGAATCGCCGCGGTGATTCAGCCCGGTGGCTCTATGCGGGATGAAGAGGTCATCGCGGCGGCAAACGAGGCGGGCATGGCGATGGTGTTCACCGGCATGCGCCATTTCCGGCACTGATCAGTGAACCAAAGCGAGACCGCCGTATGAATATTCTGGTTGTGGGAAGTGGCGGGCGCGAACACGCGCTGGCGTGGAAGCTGGCCGAACCGGATACGGTCGCTCGGGTCTATATAGCGCCAGGTAACGCCGGCACGGCACTCGAGCCGAAACTCGAAAACGTGTCGCTCGACCCTATGGATATTGAAGGTCTCGCGCAATTTGCCCGGGAGCAGGACTGCGCTCTGACCGTCATTGGTCCAGAGGCGCCATTGGTTGCCGGGATTGTGGACCGATTCGCCGAGCTCAATCTGCCCTGCTTTGGTCCCACCGCTGGTGCCGCACAATTGGAAGGCAGTAAATCCTTTACCAAGGATTTTCTCGCACGGCACGACATCCCCACCGCGTCCTATGCGGTGTTTACCGACATCGAGCCTGCTATGGCCTATGTCCGAGAGCAAGGCGCGCCCATTGTCATCAAGGCCGACGGCCTCGCTGCCGGGAAGGGGGTGATTGTGGCGATGACCCTGAATGAGGCCGAGGCGGCCATCCACGACATGCTCGCCGATAACAAGTTCGGTGACGCCGGGGCGCGGGTTGTCGTGGAAGGCTTTCTTGAAGGCGAAGAGGCAAGCTTTATCGTGATGGTCGATGGCGAGCACGTGCTGCCCATGGCCACTTCTCAGGATCACAAACGTATTGGTGAGGGAGATACGGGTCCCAATACTGGCGGCATGGGTGCCTACTCCCCTGCGCCGGTTGTGACCGACGCCGTCTTCGCCAAAGTGATGGACAGGGTGATTCTACCCACCGTGGAGGGCATGGCGAAAGAAGGACACCCCTATACCGGCTTTCTCTACGCCGGGCTCATGATTGACGCGGAGGGGAATCCCTCGGTCATCGAATACAACTGCCGTTTTGGCGACCCAGAAACCCAGCCCATCATGCACCGCTTGAGAGACGACCTCGGTGCGCTGTGCCTCGCTGCGCTCGAAGGCCGGCTGGATGAGATGTCTGCAGACTGGGATCCGCGACCCGCTGTCGGGGTAGTGTTGGCCTCGGGGGGTTACCCCGGTTCCCATGAAAAGGGCCAGGAGATTAAGGGTCTGAAGACGGAGTGGCCGGCCACAACCAAGGTGTTCCACGCCGGCACACAGCAAGCCGGTGACAGCGTAGTGACGCAGGGCGGCCGCGTGCTCTGCGTCAGCGCGCTCGGTGATTCCATCGCCGATGCCATTTCGGCGGCCTATGCCGGTGTCGATCAGATCAGCTGGGAAGGCATGGTCTGTCGGCGGGATATTGGTTGGCGGGCCATAGATCGTTAAGCTTGGCCCATGGCTGAACTCTCTCACACTTCATCGCGACGACCCCTCAGCGGCATCGACCGCCTTTTGAGTCGCGTCGACAAGCGGCTTCGTCAGTTGGCGGGCGAATCCGTATCGCTCCCCGAAACAGCATCTCGACCCTCCCCGGCGGTCGGCCACGATGAGCCTACACTGAGTCCACGCGAGCGCGAGCATGCCGCGGGCTTGATGCGGGTGAACCACACCGGAGAGGTCTGCGCACAGGCCCTCTATCAGGGACAGGCACTGGCTGCCCGCTCGGAGGAGACGCGAGAGAAGCTCCTCGGCGCCGCGCAGGAGGAAGCAGACCATCTGGCTTGGTGCGAGGCGCGATTAGCCGAACTCAATGCCGAACCCAGTCGTCTGAACCCCCTGTTTTACGCTTGCTCTTTTGCGCTGGGTGCCGCCACCGCCATGGCGGGTGACAAGGTCAGCCTGGGGTTTGTCCACGCCACCGAGGAGCGCGTGGCCAGCCATCTGCGATCTCACCTGAAGGCCCTACCCGGTGAGGACAGGAAGTCTCAGTTGATTCTGCAGCAGATGCTGAACGACGAGGAGCGCCACGGCGCAGAAGCGCTGGAGCACGGCGGTGAGGAATTCCCGCGCCCTGTGAAGGACGTGATGACGCTGGCGAGCCAGCTGATGACACGCACCACCTACTGGATTTAGGGAAAATAGTACCGCTCTTTGTTGAGTTCGAACTCAGCAGGCTCCCTAAGATGTGGGACTTCCAGTTAAATCACTCGAGTTAAGCAAACTGAGCCTCACCAGCGTGAGTAACGCTTTACTTGCAACGCTTTAAAACCTTTATGAGTCAGCGAGATGGCTACTCAGCAGCACCGGCTGTGTCAGTCGCCGGCAAACATCGCCGCCAGCGCAGCGCCGGGATCCTCTGCCCGCATAAAGGTCTCGCCGATGAGAAAGGTGTGCACCCCGCCCCCCCGCATCTCTGCGACCTCTGCTGCGGAACTGAAGCCACTCTCGGTCACCACCTGCACCTCGGATGGAATGCGCTCGAGTAACCGGTAAGTTGTGTCGAGACTCGTCTCAAAAGTGTGGAGGTCCCGGTTATTGATGCCGATAAGATCGCCGCCCAATGTCAGCGCCTCATCGAGTTCGGCCTCATCGTGGACCTCGACCAGCACATCCAAACCGGCCTCGCGGGCGCAGTCATGCAAATCTGAGAGATGCGGCAATTCCAGACACGCAGCAATGAGCAAAATGGCGTCAGCGCCGAG
>JAHEJH010000218.1 GCA_024638905.1 Luminiphilus sp. | reverse complement strand
CTACCCCGGCCTGTCATCACTACTTGTTGCTCGCCCTGGGCTCGCTTTTGGTCCATATAAAGCCGCATGGACTCTGTCTGCACCGTCGCGTCTCTGGTTCGCTCCAGTACTGTGACTCCATTTTTGAGTTCAAGTTCATTGAGGTCCTCAAAGAAAACCCCAGCCGCTGCATCAATATCCCAGACCGCGCCGCTTTCTGCCTGCGCTCGATAACGGATTTCGCTGAGTGTGGTTTCTTCGCTGTTCTGCCATCGGGTCGCCTCGCCGATTTCCAGAACGTCCGATGCGGCGCCGTCCTCAGAAAAGTGTCGTCGTGTACCTTGGAGCAGGTAGCTCGCGATCAGTTGCTCTTCCTCCAGATCAATCTGCTTGACAGGCGAAGATTCTGGAGCGAATGACTGCCAGAGCGCGACGGCTAGCGCAACAATGCCCAAGGTGATCACGGCGCCTCTCATCAAAAGGTCCTGATCAGATCAGACAGGCGATCCTGAGACTGCAAAATAAAATCAGCTAGCGCTCGAACCGCACCCGCCCCTCCTGGTAGCGGCGCGATCCAGTCTGCACATTCGCGAACCGGCTCAACCGCGTCATTGGGGCAGGTGGCCAGCCCCGCGAGATGGAGAGCGCCCAGATCAGGCAGGTCGTCACCCATATAGGCGACCTCCGCGGCGCTGAGTCCCTTTGTAGTCAGCAGCTCTTCGAGCGCTGAACCCTTGTCTTCACGGCCTTGAATCACCGTGTCGATCCCCAGCTCGCTGGCTCGCCTTTCCAGAGCCTCTGAAGATCTGCCCGTAATGATCGCCACATCGATATCGCAGCGCTGAAGCAGCTTGATGCCCAGTCCATCCTTGATATTGAAGGGCTTGGTCTCGGGTTCTGACATGGCCCGGTAAAACAACGTGCCGTCGGTCATCACGCCGTCGACATCCAGCGCTACCAACTTAATTGACTCCGCTTTTTGCGCCGCGCGACCCGTCATGAGATGCCCGCCTTCAACAGCGCTAACAGTGTGACGACGCCGAGAATCGTGTTCTGATCATCGACGACTACCAAGGCGCTGATCTGATGCCTCTCCATCAGAGCCATCGCCTCGGCAGCCAACAACTCCTGATGCACGGTCCGCGCGTCAGCAGTCATTACCTCAGTCAACGGTGTGGTGCGAAACTCCGTGCCATTTTCGACCGCTCGCCGCAGATCTCCGTCTGTAAAGATGCCCAGCAGTCGGCGGTCTTCTGAGGCGATGGTGGTCATGCCCAGGCCTTTGTGCGTCATCACAAAGATCGCATCAGCCAGTGCCGCGGTGGGTGTAATTGTCGGAATGTCGCTGCCGCTGACCATCACATCGGCAACGCGAAGGAGCAATCTCTTGCCCAGTGCGCCACCCGGGTGGGAGAAGGCAAATTCCTCGGCCGTGAAACCCCTCGCTTCAAGAATGGCGATCGCCAGCGCGTCGCCCATGACCAGTGCAGCGGTCGTACTGGACGTCGGTGCCAGATTCAATGGGCAGGCTTCTGTTTCCACGGAGGCCAGTAGATGCACGTCGGCAGCCTGCGCCAGCTCAGAGGTATCACTCCCGGTCATGCTGATCAGCGGAATACCGAGGCGCTTGATCAGGGGTAAAAGTGTGAGGATCTCGTGCGTGCTGCCGCTATTGGAAAGGGCGACCACACAGTCGCTCGCGGTGATCATGCCCATGTCGCCATGGGACGCTTCGCCGGGGTGCACAAAAAAAGCCGGCGTTCCGGTGCTGGCCAATGTGGCGGCAATTTTGCCCGCGATATGTCCGCTCTTGCCCATGCCTGTCACCACCACACGGCCATCTGTGTCGAGGATGCACCGGCAGGCGGCTGCAAAGGCAGGGCCTAATCCGCTGCCTAGGGCAGACACTGCGTCGGCCTCCATTGAGATGGTCCTTTGCGCAGAGTCGACGAAAAATTGATCGGTGTGGTTGGCCATGTTTTGTAGTTTCAGGACTCAGTCAAGGAGCTAAAAAGAGCCAGCCGTAATAAGCGATGTAAAGAGAAAGCAGTAGCAACCCTGTTCCTCGCCCCAACGTGCCGGATCCGGACGCCCCATTCCAACGCCACAGCGCCGCGAGGGCAAGAACCAGAGTCGTGAGAAATACCGCGACCATGTCCCGACTGACCACGGCTGATTGAAGCGCGAGGCTGTCCCATAGGCCCGGAATGGCCAGCACCAACAGAATATTGAACATGTTTGAGCCGACGATGGCGCCCACTGCCATGTCGGCGTGACCTTTCAATGCGCTCATGACCGAGGCGGCCAATTCCGGCAGGCTCGTCCCCACGGCAACAATGGTCAGGCCAATGACCAGCTCTGACACACCCAATGCGGTGGCGATGTGGGTGGCGGCCCAGACCAGTAGTCGCGATGACGCGATCAATAATATCAACCCACCTATGAACGACAGCCATGCCAGTGGCAGCGTCAGGGTGGGTATCTCGCGTGCCTCAATGTCATCATCAGTTTGGCGAGCGTGCTGGCCGACACGAACAAAGAACAGCGCCAGCATGCCGAGCAAGACGAAGCTGTCTGATCGCGAGAGCTCGAGGTCATAGAGCAAGACCCAGGTGACGAGGACGACCAGCATCAGCAGGGGCAGATCAATCCAGATCGTGTCCCGTCCCAGCGTGATGCTGCTGAACAAGAGGGTGACACCCAACACCAGTCCCACGTTGGCGATGTTCGATCCCAGCGCATTACCCACGGCCAGCTCACCCGAGTCAGCCAGAGCAGACATGATGGAAATCAGGATCTCCGGTGCAGAGGTCCCGACCGAGACGATCGTGAGGCCAATGAGCATGGGTGTCAGGCCCGCCCGCTTTGCGATAGCGGAGGCGCCATCTACGAAGCGATCCGCGCTCCAGACGAGCGCCACCAAACCCACCGCAATCACCGTCGAGTACCACAACACGATATGCTTTCCTATTCCGTCCGTTTGGTGGGCAAGTGGGCTAAGCGACGATCAGGTATGATTGCGTGCGAAGGCGTTCTGTCAGTGAGAAGAGAGTCGATCATCGCTTCGCGCAAGACAGTTTAACCCACTCAATTCTCCTGTTGGCAGGTATTCACTTGTGGCAAACAGAATGGGTGGCTTTGGGGGTTGAAAGGAGTTTGCTGTGTTACACCGATTAACGGGTCTGCTGGCCACTATTGTGCTGTGCTTGACGGTTGTCCAAAGCGGCCCAGTGCGAGCCGAGCAAGCGACTGCGGCTCAGAAGGGGCCAGCTGAGGTCATCAGTGATGTCACGGCAGAGGTGATGACGGTGGTCGCAGAAGCCGATACCTATTTTGACCAAGACCCCGACCGCTACTACCAGGAAATCGACGGAGCACTCGCCGAGTTGGTGGACTGGCGAGGTTTTGCCACGGCCGTTATGGGCGAACATTACAGCCGTGGCCGTTCCATGGATCAAGCTGGCAGGGCCAACCTGAAGCGACAGAGGGATGACTTCGCAGCGACTTTGAGGGAAGGCCTGATCAGAAGCTATGCAAAGGGATTGCTGGCGTTTGGCGGCGCTAGGATGGAGGTTGAGGGTGTCGAAGCCTCACCGCAAAGCGCTCGCGTTGCTTCAGTCACCCAGCTGGTTTACGGCGAGGCAGATCGGGTTTACACAATCCGCTACCAGATGGGCCAGTACAAAGATGGCGCTTGGCGCCTGCGAAATCTCATTATCGAGACCATTAACCTCGGAGAGATCTATCGCAATCAGTTTAGCGCGCTGGCGAGAGATGCCGATGACGACCTCGATAGCGTGATTGCTCAGTGGAATGACGCTTTAGTAGAGCAGGCGGAGGAGTTGGCCCGTGACTGAATCAGAGTTGACCCAGCTGTTGTCCGAGGCCTTCCCAGGCGCGCAGGTGTCCGTAGCGCTTAAAGGGGGTCATGTGGACATTACGGTGATCAGCGCCGAGTTTGAGGGCCTCAGGCCGGTTGCGCGCCAGCAGCGCGTATATGCACCGCTGTCGGGACTCATTGCCGACGGCACCCTTCACGCAGTCAACATCACTGCGCAAACCCCCTGAACGAGGTGACTTTTGGACAGTCTGATTATCAGGGGAGGGAATCGCCTTGAGGGCGTTCTGACCGCCTCGGGTGCAAAAAATGCTGCCCTGCCGATACTCGCGGCAACCCTGCTGACCTCAGGTGCCTGTTCTTTGGGAGCGGTGCCCGTGTTGCGAGACATCACAACCATGCTGACCTTGCTCACTAGCCTTGGCGCAAAGACTGAGCGGCGCCATGACGGAGATGTGTTGATAGAAAGTGACTCTGTGCGACAGTT
>JAHEJH010000215.1:75-4305 GCA_024638905.1 Luminiphilus sp. | reverse complement strand
GCTTCCCCCGCACTGCAGTTTCAGCTACAGTGCCGCCCACTCAGCCCATGGAGACACAGCCTGAATGGCAAAGGAAGACCAGATTGAAATGGAGGGGGAAATCATCGATACCCTTCCCAACACCACCTTCCGGGTACAGCTGGAGAACGGCCACGTGGTCACAGCACACATCTCGGGCAAAATGCGCAAAAACTATATTCGCATTCTGACCGGGGACAAGGTTCGAGTGGAGCTGACCCCCTATGACCTGACAAAGGGTCGCATTACTTATCGCGAAAGATAAGCACCCTCTCCGCGCGGCACAAAGCCACGTGCAGGGCCTGGATTAGGCCTCGACGGGCTCTTCAACTTCGATCACCGCCTCAATCACAAGCGCATCCCGCGCCTCATTTAGGGTCACGGCAGCGGTACCGCCCTTCGCCAGCGAGCCGAAGAGGACCATGTCCGCCAAAGGCTTTTTAATGTACTCCTGTATCACGCGCTCCATGGGTCGCGCGCCCATGGTGGCGTCATAGCCCTTCTCCACCAGCCACAGCCTGGCTTCCTCATCGACCTCAATCACCACTTGCCGCTCATCGAGCTGCGACTGGAGCTCAGTAAGGAATTTATCGGCGACCGTGAGAATGACGTCCTCACCTAAGGGCCCAAAGGGCACGACAGCGTCGAGACGATTTCGGAACTCTGGTGTGAACGTGCGATTGATCGCCTCGATGGAATCTGTGGAGTGATCTTGCATAGAGAAACCGATGGACCGTCGGCTCACATTCTCCGCGCCGGCATTCGTCGTCATTACCAAGATCACATTACGGAAGTCGGCCTTGCGACCGTTGTTGTCCGTGAGCGTGCCGTGATCCATCACCTGCAGCAGCAGATTGAAGACCTCAGGATGCGCCTTTTCAATTTCGTCCAGCAGGACTACGCAGTGTGGATGCTTAGTGACCGCATCGGTGAGCAACCCACCCTGATCAAAACCGACGTACCCCGGGGGCGCCCCAATCAGACGCGAGACGGTGTGCCGCTCCATGTACTCGGACATGTCAAAGCGCAACAGCTCGAGGCCCATTTGCAGCGCAAGTTGCCGGGTGAGCTCGGTTTTACCCACGCCCGTCGGACCGGCCAGCAAGAAAGAGCCTATCGGTTTTTGACCGCCTCGCAACCCTGCTCTCGCTAGCTTGATAGCCCCGACCATCTGCGACACGGCATCATCCTGCCCGAAAACGGTCATCTTGAGGTTACCCTCGAGCTTGCCCAGCAACTCCTTGTCGTCGCTGCTGACGGTCTTTGGGGGAATCCTTGCTATCTTAGCCACCACGGCCTCAATATCACCTGGCCCCAGCACCTTCTTGCGCTTGCTCGGTGACTGAAGCTGTTGAAAAGCGCCCGCCTCGTCAATGACGTCAATGGCCTTGTCCGGTAAGAACCGATCGGTGATGTAGCGCGCCGCCATCTCAGACGCGACCCGGAGTGCCTTGTCGGTGTAGCGCAGCTTGTGATGCGCCTCAAATCGCGACTTCAAGCCCTTCAAAATCTTGTAAGCGTCTTCCACCGAGGGCTCCAACACATCTACCTTCTGAAAGCGCCGGCTCAAGGCCTTGTCTTTATCAAAGATGCCCCGGTACTCCGCATAGGTGGTGGACCCGACACAGCGCATTTTTCCTGATGCCAACAAAGGCTTCAGTAGATTACTGGCGTCCATCACGCCCCCTGATGCCGCACCGGCGCCAATGATGGTGTGAATTTCGTCGATAAAGAGAATCGCATGATCGCTCTCGCTGAGGTTGGCAAGCAGCCCCTTGAGGCGCTTCTCAAAGTCGCCGCGATATTTCGTGCCTGCCAACAGCGCGCCCAGATCCAAGGAATACACCACTGCTTCCTTAAGCGTTTCAGGCACTTCACCGTCGACAATCATCTTGGCGAGGCCTTCGGCTATGGCTGTCTTGCCAACACCGGATTCGCCGACCAAGAGCGGGTTATTTTTGCGCCTTCGCGCGAGAATTTGGGCGACACGCTCCACCTCGGTCAAACGCCCGATCAGTGGATCGATATTGCCGGCCTCGGCCTCGGCGTTGAGGTTGGTCGCGTAGGCATCAAGCGGCCGCTTCTCTGCGCTCTCCTGTTCTTCCTCTATATCCGTGAGCGAATCTGTGCCATCGGCCGCTTCTTCTCCATCTTTCCCAATACCGTGGGTAATGAAATTCACCACATCGAGGCGGGAAACGTTTTGCGACTTCAGGAAATAAACTGCCTGGGACTCCTGCTCCGAGAAGATCGCCACCAGCAGATTGGCGCCCGTGACTTCCTGCTGCCCCGAGCTCTGAACGTGAAAAACCGCCCTCTGTAGAACGCGTTGAAAGCCCAGAGTCGGCTGGGTGTCACGCCCGTCATCGGAATCAGAGAGCAACGGCGTGGTGGAATCGATGAACTCCGTCAACTCCCCCCGAAGATCGTCTAGGTCTACCTGGCAAGCCTCAAACACGGCCACGGCAGCGGAGTCGTCGAGCAGTGCGAGCAACAGGTGCTCGACCGTAATGAACTCATGGCGTCTGGCTCGCGCAGTGCGAAACGTCTCGTTGAGCGTGTTCTCGAGCTCTTTGCTCAGCATTCAGTCAGTCCTCTTCGTCGTCGCTGGACGGCTCCACCTCACACAATAGCGGATGTCCACTGTCACGGGCACACTGGTTCACCTGCGATGCCTTCGTGTCGGCAATATCCTGCGGATATATTCCACATACGCCCTTACCCTGCGTATGGACCGCCAGCATGACCTGAGTGGCCTTTTCCCGGCCCATACCAAAAAACTGCTCCAGCACCTGCACCACGAACTCCATCGGAGTGTAGTCGTCATTCAGGAGTACCACCCTGTAAAGCGGAGGTTTCTTGAGCTGCGGCTTGGCGGGCGCAACGGCGAGATCACCGTCGTCATGATCTTCTTTGTCAGTACCGGTACCACATAGGGGGGCAAAAACGGTGTCGCGGACTAATTCGTGCATGAGCTAAGTATAGTCCAACCGCGGAATTTTGGACCTCTCATTGCTGAGTTTCTGTCGCTTTTTGCTGACCTTGAGCAACCTTTTAACGTGAACACGCAACCGGCACCAACAGGCAGGCAATAAAAAGCCCGCTCGAGGCGGGCTCTTGAACAACTCAGGCGCTTCACATGTGTGAAATAACGGCCTCACCGAATGCCGAGCAGGACACCAGCGTCGCCCCTTCCATCAACCGCTCGAAGTCATAGGTGACGGTTTTAGCCTGAATGGCTCCGTTCATACCGTCGATGATCAGATCCGCCGCCTCGTTCCAACCAAGGTGCCGAAGCATCATTTCCGCCGAGAGAATGAGTGAGCCCGGATTAACCTTGTCTTGACCCGCATATTTGGGCGCCGTCCCGTGGGTGGCTTCAAAGAGCGCAACTGTATCTGAGAGGTTCGCACCGGGCGCGATGCCGATACCGCCCACCTGCGCGGCCAATGCATCGGACAGGTAGTCGCCGTTCAGGTTGAGCGTGGCCACCACACTGTAATCTCTTGGGCGCGTCAGAACCTGCTGCAGCATCGCGTCGGCGATGACGTCCTTGATCACAATGTCGCCGCCCGTGCGGGGATTTTTGATGCTCACCCAAGGGCCGCCGTCCAGCAGTTCCCCGCCGAATTCCTGCTGTGCCAGTTCGTAACCCCAGTCGCGGAAGGCACCCTCCGTAAACTTCATGATGTTGCCCTTGTGTACCAGCGTTACCGAGGGCAAGTCCTGATCAATCGCGTACTGAATCGCCTTGCGTACTAGGCGCTGAGTGCCTTCGGCAGACACCGGTTTAATACCGATACCGACATTTTCGGGGAAGCGGATTTTGGTTGCGCCCATCTCTTGAATGATGAAATCGACGACCTTTTGAGCTTCATCTGTACCGGCCTGATATTCGATACCGGCGTAGATGTCTTCCGAGTTCTCCCTAAAGATCACCATATTGCAGTCGCCCGGCTTTTTGACCGGCGACGGTACGCCCTCGAACCATCGGACAGGGCGCAGGCAGGTGTACAGATCAAGTTCTTGGCGCAGCGCCACATTTAGCGAGCGGAACCCACCGCCAACCGGTGTCGTCAGTGGCCCCTTGATGGCCACGCTGTAGGTCTTGATCGCGTCCAGCGTCTCTTCAGGAAACCAGTCACCATCATAGAGCTCGGCGGCTTTTTCACCGGTATAGATTTCCATCCACGATATCTGTCGCCCACTGTC
>JAHEJH010000208.1 GCA_024638905.1 Luminiphilus sp. | reverse complement strand
TGGTAAGTATCACCCTCACGGTGACTCGGCGGTTTACGACACTATCGTGCGAATGGCTCAGGATTTCTCCCTGCGCTACACACTGGTAGACGGGCAGGGCAACTTTGGCTCGATCGACGGCGACTCCGCCGCGGCCATGCGATATACCGAAATTCGCATGTCGAAAATCGCCCATGCGTTGCTCGCTGATCTCGACAAGGAAACGGTCGATTTCGTCGATAACTATGATGGTACCGAGCAGATCCCCGCGGTAATGCCTACCCGGGTCCCTAATCTTCTGGTCAACGGCTCTTCAGGTATCGCGGTGGGTATGGCCACCAACATTCCCCCGCACAATCTCCGTGAGGTGGTGGCGGGTTGCTTGGCGACCCTTCAGGATCCTGATATCAGCGTCGACGAGCTGATGCAGTACATCCCCGGACCGGATTTTCCCACCGGCGCCCAGATCAACGGCCGGGCAGGCATTGTGCAAGCCTATCGGACGGGGCGAGGGCGCATTTACGTGCGGGCCAAGGCCGAGGTCATCACCGATGAATCGAAGGGCAAAGACACGATCATCATTCACGAGATCCCTTATCAGCTGAACAAGTCACGATTGATCGAACGCATCGCCGAGTTAGTGAAGGAGAAAAAGCTCGAGGGCATCACCGAGCTGCGTGATGAATCTGACAAGGACGGTCTTCGTGTCGTGATTGAGCTGCGCCGCGGAGAAGTCGGTGATGTGGTGCTGAATAATCTGTACGCGCAAACCCAATTGCAGTCGGTGGTGGGCATCAACATGGTGGCTCTGGTCGATGGCGAGCCCAAAGTACTCAATCTGAAGCAGATGATTGAGGCGTTTGTCCGCCATAGACGCGAAATTGTGACCCGCCGCACGATGTATCTGTTGCGCAAGGCGCGTGAGCGAGGGCATGTGCTGGAAGGCCTGGCCATCGCGCTGGCCAACATTGATGACGTCATCGAGTTGATTAAAGCTTCGCCGACCGCGGCCGATGCCCGCGAGGGTTTAATGGCGCGATCCTGGGTGCCCGGCGACGTAATGGCAATGCTTGAGCGGGCCGGGGCTGACGCCTGCCGACCCGACGACCTGCCCGAGGCATTGGGTCTGCACGACGGTCAGTATCACCTGTCACCTGCGCAGGCGCAGGCGATTCTGGATCTGAGGCTGCACCGCCTGACGGGCTTGGAGCACGAGAAGCTGCTGCAGGAATACGCTGACAAGATTGCTGAAATTGCGGATTACCTAGATATCCTGAGTGACCCGGATCGGCTCAAGCTAGTGATACGCGAAGAGCTTGAGGAAATCGTCGAAGAGTTCGGAGATGAGCGCAAAACACAGATTTCCGATTCAGCCCATGACCTGACGGTCGAGGACCTGATTACCGAGGAAGATCGTGTGGTCACCATCTCGCATGGTGGATACGCCAAGACGCAGTCACTCACGGACTATCAGGCCCAGCGACGCGGCGGAACGGGTAGAAGCGCGACGGCTGTCAAGGACGAGGATTTTGTCGAGCACCTGCTGATTGCGAGCACCCATGCCACGATCCTGTGCTTTTCTAATCTGGGCAAGGTGTATTGGCTCAAAGTGTTCCATATTCCGCTGGCCAGTCGAACGGCCCGTGGGCGACCGATGGTCAATCTCTTGCCGCTGGATGAGGGCGAGCGCATTACCTCAATCCTGCCCATCGAGGGGTATGAGACGGATCATTACATTTTCATGGCCACTGCCAATGGCATCGTAAAGAAGACCGATATGAGTTTGTTCTCCCGCCAGCGCAGCGTTGGCCTTCGCGCGATCGAGCTTGAGGAAGGCGATGTGCTGGTCGGCACCGCGGTGACAGATGGCAGTCAGGACATCATGCTGTTTTCCAGTGAAGGCAAAGTGGTGCGGTTCGCCGAGTCGGGGGTGCGCGCAATGGGCCGGACAGCGCGTGGCGTCAGGGGCATCAAACTGAGTGAGGGGCACCACCTCATTTCACTGGTGGTCCCGCAAGAAGGTAGCAGGATTCTCACCGTGAGCGAGAACGGCTACGGCAAGCGATCGGAAACCAGCGAGTTCCCGGTCAAAGGCCGCGGCACCAAAGGGGTGATCGGTATGACGACCTCCGAGCGCAACGGTTCGCTGGTGGGTGCCGAGCAAGTCTGGGACGGTGACGAGATGATGCTCATCTCCAATCAGGGTACTGCTGTGAGAACCCGGGTCGAAGAGGTCAGTGTCCAGGGACGCAACACGCAGGGCGTGCGCGTGATCCGCACGCGAGAGGGTGAAGCATTGGTGAGCGTGAGTCGGATTGCTGAAGACGACGTGATTGTTGAAGACGATGTGGATACCACCGAGACTCAGGCCTCCCCTGACGGGGTAGCTGAGAGTGCTGCACCAACTGCAGAACAAAGCGATGCCAACGGTTCGGCCGCAGAGGGGGACGAGGACACTGGAGAGTGACTCGAGCCCATAACTTTTGCGCGGGTCCCGCCGCGCTCCCGCAATCCGTTCTCGAGCACGCGCAGGCCGAATTACTGAATTGGTCCGGCGGGGGTACCTCTGTCATGGAGGTCAGTCATCGTAGCCCCGCGTTTGTGGACGCGGCGAGTCAGGCTGAGGCTGCGTTGCGCCGCCTGCTGGGCATGACAGATGACTACGCTGTGCTGTTTTTACAGGGCGGCGCCTCGCTACAGTTTGCCTCGGTGCCGCTGAATCTGAGCGCGACCGGCCAGTCCGTCGACCAGATCGTGACTGGGCAGTGGTCAAAAAAGGCGCTGCAGGAGGGGCAGCGTTTCGGTCCGGTGAACACTGCGGCAACCTCTGAAGCCTCGAACTTCACCACGGTGCCGCCACAGGATGTGTGGCAGCTGGATGCCAATGCGGCGTACCTGCACTATTGCCCCAACGAGACCATTGGGGGGTTGGAATTTGATTTTGTCCCCCGCGTCGAGGTGCCGCTGGTTGCTGATATGTCATCGACCATCCTCTCGCGGCCGATCGACGTGCAGCAATATGGCGTGATTTATGCAGGGGCCCAGAAAAATATCGGCCCTGCAGGCTTGTGCCTGGTCATTGTTCATCGCGAGTTGCTGGGGCGCGCCCGGGCTGAGACACCGGCCATGCTGAATTGGCAGACGGCGGCTGATAACGACTCGATGTACAACACACCGCCCACATTCGCGCTGTATCTGACAGGTCTGGTATTCGACTGGCTGGAGAATCTCGGCGGGCTGGAAGAAATGGCGGCGATCAATCGTCGAAAAGCCGGCAAACTCTATCGTGTCATCGACGAGAGCGACTTCTACGGCAACCCGGTCGACACCGTAAGTCGCTCGTTGATGAATGTGCCGTTTACGCTGGCAGATGACCGCCTAGACCCGATTTTCCTGCAAGAGGCCGAGGAGGCCAGGCTCCTGAACCTCAAAGGGCATCGCTCGGTCGGCGGAATGCGCGCGAGCCTATACAATGCGGTGGAAGAAGCTTCGGTAGACGCCCTGTGTGACTTCATGCAGGATTTCGAGCAACGCCACGGTTAGGAAACCCGGCGAGGGGATACCCCATGAACCCTGATGAACAACTCAGCAAGATTCGCGAGCGCATCGACGCCATCGACAGTCAGTTGCTCGAGCTGATCAGCGAGCGAGCACGGTGCGCGCAAGAAGTCGCGCAGGTGAAGCTCGATGCGTCGCAGTCGGACGAGGCGCCTCCCGTCTTTTATCGGCCAGAGCGCGAGGCACAGGTGTTGCGGGCCATTCAAGAGCGCAACCCCGGGCCGCTGGCGTCCGAGCATATTGCCTCGGTCTTCCGCGAGCTCATGTCCAGCTGCTTGGCGCTCGAGCAACCGCTGTCGGTCGCCTTTTTGGGCCCCGAGGGCACCTATTCACAAGCCGCGGCTTTGAAGCATTTTGGTCAATCGGCGCTGCCGCAAGGTCAAGCCAGCATTCACAAGGTCTTTCGGCAGGTTGAAGAACGCCTGTGTGACTACGGCGTGGTGCCTGTTGAAAATTCGACCGAAGGCATGGTGGGTCAAACCCTGGATTGCTTTCTCGAGTCGCCTTTGCAGATCACGGGTGAGATAGAACTGCCGGTCGTACACCACCTCCTCGCGGGTCAGGGCACCGAGCAATCTGATATCCAGTTGATCCTGGGTCATGAGCAGGCGCTGGGGCAGTGCAGGCAATGGCTCGACAGTCACCTGCCGAATGTCCCCCGTGAGGCAGTTGCCAGCAATGGCGAGGCAGCGCGCAGGGCAGGGATTGAGGTTGGCGTTGCCGCGATTGCTGGTGAGCTGGCAGCAGGCCTGCATCAGCTGGACACCTTGGCGAGCGCCATACAGG
>JAHEJH010000203.1 GCA_024638905.1 Luminiphilus sp. | reverse complement strand
TTTTGGCTACGGCTTTTTTCTTGGCAGGTGCCTTTTTGGCTGCGGCTTTTTTCTTGGCAGGTGCCTTTTTGGCTGCGGCTTTTTTCTTGGCAGGCGCCTTTTTGGCAGCGGATTTTCGACTGGCCATGGTGATGTTCTTCCTCTTAAATGTCCCGACAGCCAATGCCGTGACTAATTGGGCACGGGAAGCTATCAGACTTCACCGGTCGGTGCTACCGCTGATTTTGGCCCTAGCCAATCACCTTGTGGAGGCGTTGACGGGTTTGATGAGTGTCATGACCCAACAAATGATATGAATTTTCCACCTTTAACGCGCGCTAGCTTGGTGAAGCGGCATAAACGCTTCCTCGCAGACGTGATGCTGTCCGAGGACGACACGCCAGTCTGCGCGCACTGCCCCAATACTGGCGCCATGAGTGGATGTCAGACGGCTGGATCGACGGTGTGGCTGTCCTACCACGACAATCCCAAGCGCAAGCTGCCTTGGACCTGGGAGTTGGTGGAGACAGAGGCAGGGCTTGCATGTATTCACTCGGCGCGGGCCAACGATGTGGTCGAGGAGGCCCTGCGAGACGGCCATTTTCCGTCACTGGTCCCTGCCGATGCCGAATTGCGTCGTGAGGTCAAAATTGCCGAAGGATCAAGGGCGGATTTCTTTATTCCGGCAGATGGCGGCCTGTATATGGAGGTCAAATCCGTCAGTTTGCACTGTGGTGATGGCGCAGGTGCTTTCCCTGATGCGGTCAGCGCGCGGGCGACCAAGCATCTGGTTGAGTTACAGGCTGCAATGCAGCGTGGTCACCGCGCTGCCTTGGTCTTTGCGGTTTTGCACGCTGGTATTGACCGGGTATCGGCTGCAGCGCACATTGATCCAACCTACGCGTTAGCACTTCGGCAGGCAATGGCAAATGGGTTGGAGGTGTATACGCTGCTCAATGACATTACTGTCTGTGGGATCTATCCTGTGGCAGCACACGGCTGGGATACGCGGTAGTTATGCAGCAGTCTATGATTGCTTTTGGCCTCTCTACGGAGCATCTGGTCTCGATCACACCCGATCTCCGGGCAGAGGGCGAGACGGCAAGCGCTTTTCAAGCGCTCGCGCGCCGAGCCGCAGCGCGGGGATTGGACTTTCGTGTTGCGTCGGCTTTTCGAGACTATGATCGACAGGTGCGCATCATTAACGACAAATGGACGGGGGCTCGACCGGTCTCTGACGGAGAGGGCCGACTCCTTGATCGCGCCCGGTACGACGAAGACGAGTGGTTGCATCTCATTTTGCGATTTTCTGCTCTGCCGGGTACCTCACGGCATCACTGGGGTACGGATCTGGATATCTGGGACGCGTCTGCCGTAGACGCGGACTACCGCCCACTATTATCCCCCTCAGAGTACGCACCTTCGGGCCCTTTTTTTGAGATGACGCGCTGGTTAGATGACTTGATGGCTACTGACGATGCCGAGGGCTTCTATAAACCCTATGCCGTTGATCGCGGAGGCATTGCACCGGAGGCATGGCACGTGAGTTACCGGCCTGCCGCTCTGAACTATCAGGAAAGGGTGTCGGCTGAGTTGCTGATTCCTTTATGGCGGGGGGAGCCCGATGCCTGCGGCCACGGTCATGAGCCGCTGGCGATGCTGGAGGTGATCGAGCCCCGGGTTGATAGTCTAATGGAGCGCTACGTCACAGCTACTTAGTCATAGCTCCTCAGTCATAACTCCTTAATAGCTACTTAGCTCACCCCGCGAGACTTTTACAGATGTCGCGCGTCGCCTGGCTTTTGCCCTTCCAATAAGTGCACGCCAATAAGCCGGGGCTAGTCCGACCAGGCGGCGCAACGCTGCGGCAACAGCACTTTTTTGAGCCGGGTATAGCTTGGCATGCCTTTCTGATAGTTGGGGTAGGCCTCGCCGGCGATCAGTGGCTCAAAATAGGACCGCCCCGCCGCGGTTACGCCAAAGCCATCTTTGCTGATATATCGGCGCGGCATTTTCTTCTCGCGATTAGCCACTCGATGTAGTGGTGCGGTGCCAATGGCCCATCGATACGGTTTGGTCGAGCGTCGCTCGACGGTTGGCATCACCGCATTGGCGCCTTCCAGAGCCAGCTCCACGGCCGCTTTACCCAGCGCAAATGCCTGATCAACGTCTGTCTGGCTGGCAATATGGCGTGCAGCGCGCTGCAGATAATCCGCGACAGCCCAGTGGTGCTTGTAGCCCAGTTTTTCTTTGACCATGCCTGCCAGCAGTGGCGCCAAACCACCGAGCTGAGCATGCCCAAAGGCATCCCGCTCACCCTGATCTGACAGGAGTCGGCCATCTGCGGTGCTGGTTCCTTCCGAGGCGACAACGACGCAGTATCCATAGCGCTTCACACATTGGTCGACTTTACTCAGGAATTTTTTCTGATCGAAAGCAATTTCGGGGAACAAAATAATATGAGGCGCGTCGCCGCGCTCGCTTGCAGCCAGCGCACTGGCGCCTGCGATCCAGCCGGCGTGTCGACCCATGACCTCGAGAATAAAGACTTTGGTTGAGGTCGCGCACATCGACTCGATATCGAGTGCCGCCTCGCGGGTTGAAATCGCCACGTACTTGGCGACGGAGCCAAAGCCGGGGCAGTTATCGGTCAGCGGCAGGTCGTTATCAATGGTTTTCGGCACGTGGATCGCTTGGATGGGATAGCCCATCTGCTCACTGATTTGGGAGACTTTTAGGCAGGTATCAGCCGAGTCGCCACCGCCGTTATAGAGAAAGTAGCCAATATTGTGGGCGCGAAACACCTCGATCAGCCGCTCGTATTCGGCTCGATTCTCGTCAAAGCCTCTGAGCTTGTATCGGCAAGATCCGAAAGCACCACCCGGGGTCGTCATGAGTCCTTCAATTGCGCGGCGGCTTTCCCGCGAGGTATCGATCAGCTCTTCTTTCAGCGCGCCGACAATCCCGTTTTTTCCCGCGAGGACTTTGCCAAAGTGTCGGGAGTGCGCTCGGGCGGTTTGGATAACGCCAGCGGCCGAGGCGTTGATAACGGGTGTGACGCCGCCGGATTGGGCGTAGAAGAGATTGCGTTGACTCATGCTGAACTGCTTGGGTGGCCTGTCAGGAAGTCCGTACCGTAGACCTCGCGGGAGCCATTGGCAAACCGCCCGTGATAATCTCTGCCCAGCGCGGAGAACCTCCTTGTCTGATCACATTCACATTCTCGGTATTTGTGGCACGTTTATGGGCGGTTTGGCGCTGCTGGCGCGCGAGTGCGGTTTTTCGGTCACAGGTTCTGACCGGAATATTTATCCGCCCATGAGCACCCAACTTCTCAGTAGTGATATCCCGCTTGTTGACGGCTACGATGCCGATCAACTCTCGCCTGCACCCGGTTGCGTGGTGGTGGGCAATGCGCTGTCCCGCGGTCAGCCGGTCGTCGAGGCGATGCTGAACGGCGGCATCCCCTATGCCTCTGGGCCGGAATGGCTGGGTCGCCATATTCTCCAGGATCAATGGGTGCTCGCTGTGTCGGGCACTCATGGCAAAACCAGCACGGCCGGTATGTTGGCATGGATTCTGGAGCAGGCCGGGCTCCAGCCTGGGTTTTTGATCGGCGGGATCCCTTCCAACTTTGGCTTGTCCGCGCGACTGGGTGGCGGCGCTTATTTTGTGGTCGAGGCAGATGAGTATGACTCCGCCTTTTTCGACAAGCGGTCTAAGTTTGTTCATTACCGCCCCAAAACGGCGGTGATCAACAATCTCGAATACGACCATGCGGATATTTTCCCTGACCTCGCTGCGATCGAGACCCAGTTCCATCATTTAGTGCGGTGTATTCCCGGCGACGGGTTGATTGTCCGCGGTGGCGGCGAGGCGATCGATCGAGTGTTGGAGAAAGGGTGTTGGACCCCGGTCGAGACAATCGCGGGCGCCGATGATGAGCAGTGCGCAGGCTGGACCTGGCGCGCGCTGTCTTCTGCTGCAGACGCGCTGCACATTACCGCGCCGGATGGTGCGGAGGCCGCGTTGCAGTGGGAACTCATTGGTTCGCATAACGCGGCCAATGCCACCGCTGCGATTGCGGCGGCGCATCACGTCGGAGTGTCTTTGGACATCTCGGTTAAGGCGCTAGCGTCCTTCAAGGGTGTGAAGCGTCGGCTGGAATTATTGGGGAAGCCTGCCGGTGTGGCGGTTTATGATGATTTCGCTCACCACCCCACCGCGATTGAGGGCACGCTGAACGCACTGCGCGCGCAATTTGAGGCAGGAAAGCTCATCGCGATTATAGAGCCGCGGTCCAACACCATGCGTTTGGGAGAGCACAAAGGCGCCTTGGCGAGGTGCGCCGGGGCGGCC
>JAHEJH010000201.1 GCA_024638905.1 Luminiphilus sp. | reverse complement strand
GACGAGGTAGAGACCCTCAGGACGTTTGATCCGGAAACCCAGCGCACCGTGGACCGCGTCGAGCAAATCAAGCTGATGCCAGCCCGGGAATTCCCGATCGGCGGCGACGCCACCCATCGTTTTCAGATGGGTTGGTTCGAGAGCTTTGAAGGAGACGCCGATCTCTGTCCCGCATTCACCGAAATCAGTGCTGGGCGGGTACCGGGCGGCGCGGAGTACTACCTACCCTTGTTCTTTGAACACTGCGGCACGGTGTTTGACTACCTTCCAGACAATGCAGCGCTCATCCTGCTAGGGGATCACCACGGCGCCGCCCAACGATACTGGTCAGAAATTGCCGGGCGGTTCGAGGAATACGGCATTGATCCTAGGCGGCCCCTGCTGCCGCCTCAGCGCGGCTTCATACCGGTCGAGGAAATCTACTCCAAACTGGGTGACTATGCAGTTCTCGAACTCAAACCGGACGAGCAGTCGCCCGCTCATGCCCGCACCCACCTCAAACCGCCACCACAGCTAACTGACGCCGACGGACCTGGCGGCTATCAGGAAAAGCTGGCGCGCTTTATCGAAGATCATCAAGGCCCGGTGTTGCTGAGTGCCGAGAGTCAGGGCCGGCGGGAGATGCTGCTGGAGAATCTGGTGAAGGTAGGACTACAGCCAGAGGCCTGCGAAAACTGGCCTTCTTTCATCGCCAACCAGCTCGACTTTGGGATCACCGTCGCACCGGTCGATCGCGGACTCTACGCCGGACCCGGACAGCCCACTCTGATTTGTGAAGCACAGCTGTTTGGGCAACGCGTGGCCCAGCGGCGCCGGCGTAAAACGCGGGATGAGACCGACACCGACGCAATTATTCGCGATCTGACGGAGCTCAGACAGGGGCTGCCCGTTGTACACATCGAGCATGGCGTGGGTCGTTACCTCGGGCTACAGATCCTGGAGATCGACGGAGACCCCGCCGAGTTCCTGTTACTCGAGTACGCGGACGACAATAAATTGTATGTCCCCGTCGGCTCGCTCCACCTGATCAGCCGCTACACCGCGGGCGACCCGGATACCGCCCCGCTCCATCGGCTGGGAAGCGAACAGTGGGAAAAGGCGCGCCGCAAGGCTCGAGAACGCGCCGCAGATGTGGCAGCGCAGTTACTCGATGTTTACGCCAGACGCGAGGCCCGGGTTGGCCACGCGCACGAGCTAGACGAAACCAAGTGGCAGCAGTTTTGCGAGGGTTTTCCCTTCGAGGAGACGCCTGATCAGGCGGTCGCCATCGCCGCCGTTAAGGACGACATGTGTGCACCGAAGGTGATGGATCGTCTGGTGTGCGGCGACGTGGGTTTTGGTAAGACCGAGGTCGCCATGCGCGCCGCCTTCATCGCCGCACAGAACGGCCGTCAGAGTGCCATCCTGGTCCCCACCACCCTGCTGGCCAACCAGCACCACGCCAACTTCCGGGACCGGTTTGCCAACTGGCCCTACAAGGTTGAAGTGGTCTCGCGCTTTCAGTCTGCCAAGGACCTCGAGCGCATCATTGCCCGCGTGCAAAGTGGTGAGGTCGATATTCTGATCGGCACACACAAACTGCTGCAAAGCGATTTCGGCTTTCGCGACCTCGGCCTTCTGATCATTGACGAGGAGCATCGTTTTGGCGTGAAGCAAAAGGAGGCGATCAAGGCACTCCGCGCCGAAGTCGACATACTGACCATGACGGCGACGCCGATCCCTCGCACGCTCAACATGGCGCTCGGCGGCTTGCGCGATCTCTCCATCATTGCGACACCACCCGCGCGCAGACTCTCGATTAAGACCTTTATACGCGAGCACAGTATTGCGCTCGTTAAGGAGGCGGTTTTACGCGAGACACTGCGTGGGGGTCAGGTTTTCTATCTCCACAACGAGGTAAAGACCATTGAAGAAAGCGCGCGCAAACTCGGCGAGCTACTGCCCGAACTGTCGATCGGTGTCGCGCACGGGCAATTGCGTGAGCAGGCGCTGGAAAAAGTGATGTCGGATTTCTACCACCAGCATCACCATATTCTGGTCTGCTCCACGATTATCGAGACCGGCATTGATATCCCCAACGCGAACACCATCATCATTGAGCGCGCCGATAAATTTGGCCTCGCGCAATTGCACCAGTTGCGGGGCCGCGTAGGGCGTTCGCATCACCAGGCCTATGCCTACCTTCTCAGCCCTCCGCGATCTGTGATCACCTCCGATGCGCAAAAACGCCTGGAGGCGATTGAAGCGGCGGGCGATCTGGGCGCCGGCTATCAATTGGCCTCCCATGACATGGAGATCCGCGGCGCGGGAGAACTGCTAGGAGCCGAACAATCCGGACAGATCAATCAGGTGGGCTTCTCTCTCTATCTCAGTATGCTCGAGAGCGCTGTTGCTGCTCTCCGCCGGGGGGACATCCCCGATATCGATCAACCGCTGGACACCGGTACCGAGGTCAAGCTTCACGTGCCCGCCCTGATTCCTGAGGACTACCTACCCGACATCACGACGCGACTAGTGCTTTACAAGCGTATTGCCCAGGCGAACAACGCGGAGCAGCTGCGGGAGATTCAGGTCGAGATGATCGACCGGTTCGGTTTGCTGCCCGAACCCGTGAAAAACCTGTTTACCGCTGCATTAATCAAGGTGCGCGCCCAGCAGCTGGGTATTAGCGAAATCGATATGACCGACGAGGGTGGTAGTATCGAATTCACCGCCGCGACCGTTGTGGAACCCGCCGCTATCGTGAATCTGATCCAGTCTGATCCGCTGTGCTATAGCCTCTCCGGAAGCGGCAAGCTCAGAGTGAAAAAATCCTTGCCCACCCTCTCCTCAAGGGCCGAGTTCGTCGAAGCACTGATATCCCCGTGGCTGGAAGCGGCATGACTGTGCGCTTGACTCGCCTGCGCGTTGGCCTGGCGACCGCACTGATGCTGGTCAGCCTCGCACCACTCGCCGCGCCCCTACCCGGTGGCTTTCAGCATTCGGGCTGGTATCAGTTTGAGGTCGTAGTGATGGTCGATACGCGGGCGGAGACGCTGGAAAGCGAGACCTGGCCGCTACTGCCAACAGTAGGCTACCCCGCGCGCTGGCGCTGGCTGCAGGACTCCACAACGCAGCGTGCGCTCGAAGCAAAGTATCCCGATGCAATGGTCACCAGCAGTCCCGCGGGCCATCTTACGGTGCGCCTTCCGGCACCTCAGATCCCACTGTGGCAACCCGACACAGAGATGCTCACCGAGGGCGACATGAGCCTCATCGATGACTTAATTGTGATCAGTCAAGGCTCGGACACCTTTGGGCTCTTGGCTGAAAAAGCCAGCGAAGAGAATTCTGGCGACACCGAATCGGAGGCGCCCCGCCCGCTGTTACCGTTTGAACAAATCGCGTCCGCGGAGGAGGAAAGCTCACCGTTGCTCGCCCTCGAATCATTAGGTGTGGCCATGCCCGGTGAAGTTGGCGCGGAGGCCCCCATCAATATTCCTTTTGCGCCAGAAATGGACGCTTTCTCACTGGATCTCATCTCCGTGTCGGCAACAGCCATACCGACACCCGCGCCCTTTCTACAACGCCCTCTCGATCAACTCGCTCCCGGTCTCGCGCGCTACCGACAGAGCAGCGAGGATGACGTGATCGCCGCGGTGTCGTGGCTACAGGGTCCACAGAGCGACACGCTCCCGATTCTGCTCGAAACGGATCACGACAGCGGCTACCCCGAATTACAGGGCTTCATTCAGCTGGTACCGCGAGGCGACAGCTGGCGCCTCGGCGTCAACTTCTGGGCCAATACCCACGGGCATTACCTCCCTGAGATTTTTGAGATGCCCGGACCACCGGTCTCACCACAACGTATCGCAGTGTTGGCGCCAGCTATCAGACCAAACTTGGCGGCTAGAGAGGGGTCTGAGCTCAGTGACAGCGAGCGGCAAGACACAGCAGGCGGCTTACTGTGGACCGGCTTTGACGACGCTGACCCCGGTGACAAAACTGGCAGCACAACAATGGCCTCAGAAATAAAAGTGCCTGTCACCCCGGAGTGGCCATGGCGGCATCTTGTGCATGTTGCCGACACCATCCCGCTGACTGAGAACCGGCTTCGCTACTACGACCACCCGGTTATCAAGGTGCTGGCTATCTGGCGGGAACTGAGTTGGTATGAGCTCTTTATTGAGGGCCAAAAGCTGATGAACGCCTCGCCCGTTGCCCCCGACTCCGTCGCCACGACGCTCATCGCGTCGAGCGAGTAACACCCAGCCCGAGTGAGCTAGCTGACCGACGGATCGGCTTCTGGCGGACTGAGCAAAACGGTGCGCGTCGGGAACGCCACCTCGGCACCCTGCC
>JAHEJH010000199.1 GCA_024638905.1 Luminiphilus sp. | reverse complement strand
CCGAGAGAGTGGCAACGACGTCGAGGTGCAAAGCATTACGAAGCAAATTGACGAGTTCCAGACCCACGTGGTCCCGATTATCGCTGACATCGATGCCGGATTCGGCAACGAGGAGGCCACCTACCTGCTGGCTCGACGCATGATCGAGGCGGGCGCCTGCGCTATCCAGATTGAAAACCAGGTCTCCGACGAGAAGCAATGCGGACACCAGGACGGCAAGGTGACGGTCCCCCACGCCGACTTTATCGCCAAGATTCGCGCGATTCGCTACGCCTTCCTAGAGCTGGGCGTGGAAGACGGCATTATCGTGGCGCGCACCGACTCACTCGGCGCAGGCCTCACCAAGCAGATTGCGGTGACGCAGGAGCCGGGTGATTTGGGTGATCTCTACAACGGGTTCCTCGACGGCGATTACATCGACAGCGCCGATGACATTGCCAACGGCGATGTGGTGGTCAAGGCCAACGGCAAGCTGTTGAAGCCGGCTCGTTTGGCATCCGGTTTGTTCCAGTTCCGCAAGGGCTCGGGAGAGGATCGTGTGGTACTCGATTGCCTCGATGGTGAATCGTATCCGCGAGGCCGTGCCGGACGCCAAGCTGGTCTACAACAACAGCCCATCGTTTAACTGGACACTCAGCTTCCGCCAGCAGGTTTTCGACGCCTGGTCCGAGGCGGGTCAGGACATGTCGGCTTACGATCGTGAGGCATTGATGGACGCAAGCTTCGACGAAACAGACCTGGCGGTGGAGGCAGACCGTCGCATTCAGTCCTTCCAGCGCGACGGGGCGCGCGAGGCAGGTATCTTCCATCACCTGATCACGCTACCGACCTATCACACGGCTGCGCTGTCCACCGATAACCTCGCCAAGGAGTACTTTGGAGAGGCAGGGATGCTGGGCTATGTGGCGGGTGTGCAGCGCAAGGAGATCCGTCAGGGCATCGCCTGCGTGAAACACCAGAACATGGCGGGTTCCGACATGGGCGATGACCACAAGGAGTACTTCTCCGGTGATGCGGCGCTGAAAGCGGCGGGTGACGACAACACCATGAATCAGTTTGGCTGAATCACAGCCCGGGCAAAGGTAAATCGGCGCGGGCACTTCGGTGCCCGCGCTTGCGTTTGACGTCCGTCACGCGCACTCTTTCACGCATGAAATGGGACGATATTGATCAACAGGCCTGTTCAGTGGCGCGGGCACTCTCGGTGCTGGGCGAGCGCTGGACGCTGCTGATCATCCGCGACGCTTTTAGGAGTACCCGCCGGTTCGACGACTTTCAGCGCAGCCTGGGTGTGACGCGGCACCGCCTCTCGGAGCGACTCGGTAAATTGGTCGACGAGGGTGTGCTGACCCGGGTGGCCTACATGGAACGTCCCACGCGCTATGAGTATCGATTGACCCGCAAGGGTTTGGCTCTGTACCCGGTGCTGATGACGCTGAGTCAGTGGGGTGATGACTGGATGGACGAGGGTAACGGCCCGCCCCAGCGATACCGCCACAGCTTGTGTGGCAAGCAAACCCGGGCGGTATTGTCCTGCGATGAATGTGGTGACCCACTGCGCCCAGAGGAAGTCTCGGCGCAGCCGGGTGAGGTGCTGAGTGCCTATGTTGCGCACCTGACTGCACAGGGAGAGCCGCTCCCGTCAGAGGGTGAGTTGGCGCGCGAGGCGGCACAGTATTGGCGCGAGAATAGGAGCGATCAGGCATGAACGAGCAAGTGAACCAGTTGGTGATGAACGCAGATCTGGCAGCCATGCCCGGTGAGGGGCTGGATCCGGCAGCCGAGCAGTTGCAACGCAAGCAGCGTCTCGCCGCGGCACTGAGAATCTTCGGTAAGTTTGGTTTTGATGAGGGGGTCGCCGGACACATCACCGTTCGTGACCCGATCGATACGGAGACCTTCTGGGTTAATCCTATGGGTCGCTCCTTCAAGCTCATGCGGGTCTCGGACCTCATCAGGGTCAGTCACGAAGGCGACATCGTTGAGGGTGAGGGGCTTCTGAATGGCGCGGCGTTCACAATTCACAGCCGCATTCATCAGGCCAGACCGGAAGTCACCGCCGCGGCCCACGCCCACTCGATTTACGGCAAGACCTGGTCTTCTCTGGGGCGATTGTTAGACCCCATCACACAGGACGCCTGTGCGTTTTATGACGATCTCGCTTTGTTGGACGACTACACCGGTGTGGTGGTGTCGATGAGTGAGGGGGAGCGTCTCGCAGCCGCGCTCGGCGATAAAAAAGCGATAGTGTTGAAGAACCATGGCCACCTGACTGTGGGTGAGTCAGTGGATGAAGCGCTGTGGTGGTACGTGACCTTTGAGCGCAGCTGTCAGGCTCAGCTGATGGCCGAGGCGGCGGGCACAACCCAGCCCATTCCCCACGACATGGCGCTGCATACGGCGGGGCAGGTCGGCAGTACGCTGGCCGGTTGGTTCAGCGCCCAGCCACTGTTCGATGTCATTCTAAATGAGCAGCCGGATCTCTTGGATTAGTCAGCGGCGAGACCCGGTTCTTCGCGGATCAGCGGGGCGCTGTTGGCTAGCTGGTCCCGATTAAAGGCCCGCCAAAGAGCGACCAGCACCAATACCTCGACAACCGCCAGTACCCAGTGCAGGGAGATCACCTGCTCGACCCGTCCTTCGATCGCAGCAAATTGCTCAAGGCCTGCATACACCGCCCACGCACCTCCCATTCCGAGTAAATAGCCGGCCTGTTTCGCCACGTCGAGTTTGCGCAGCTGCTCCACCGAGACCATCAGCAGGGTCTCGCAGCGCACCAGGTAATTGCCCAGCGAGAAGGTCACCTGATAGCCGAGGTAAACGAACAGCGCGAGGGGGAGCTCCAGAGGGAGAAGGAGGACTGCCGCCACGCCACTGAGCGTGACCAGCTCCACCCCGAGCGACAGGCGAAAAAACCAGCTCGGTGCCAGAATCCTTCGGTACTGGGTGGCGACTATCAGAGTACCCAACGCGAGTCCGATGCCGCCTGCGGAGAACACTGCCGGTGACAGTGGTGTGTACAGCACAAACACCGCGCCAACAGACAGCCCGAGAAAGAGCGAGTTGAGAAATTTGTAGCGGATGAAGGCGGCGGGGCGGATCGCCGGGTGCGCGCCCATTTTTAGTAGTCCACACCCTGTCGGGCGCGAATGCCGGCGCGATAGGCGTGCTTCACTTCTTTAACCTCAGACACGGTGTCCATGGCCTCGCGCAGGGCCTGACCGCCCCCGCGACCCGTGACCACGACGCTTTGTGACTCAGGCCGCCCGGTGAGCGCACTGATCACCTCGTCTTCCGGGAGATAGTCGAACGCCAGCATGTACGTGAGCTCATCGAGTACCACCAGGTCGTAGCTGGCGTCGCCCAGCATCGCCAACGCGTGTTCCCAGGTCCGTTTGGCGGCGGCGATGTCGCTCTCCCGGTCCTGCGTATCCCAGGTAAACCCCGTGCCCATCTGGTGGAGCTCCACACTGGGCAAATGGTCTCTGACAAAATTTTCTTCACCCGAGGCCTGTACGCCTTTAATGAATTGCACGACGCCTACCTTTTGGCCGTAGCCCAGCGCCCGCATCACCATGCCGAAGGCGGAACTGGTTTTGCCTTTGCCATCACCGGTGAGTAAAACCGACACGCCTCGCTCGACATCCGCCTTGGCGATGCCCTCATCCACAGCGGCCTTCTGCTTAGCCATGGCTTTGTTGTGTTTGGTGTTGCGGTCCATGGAGTGTTCCTAGAGTTTCACGCGCACGCCGGCGTAAGCCGTCATCCCCGGAACATAATAGCCGGGTAGCTGCTGGTCATCGTGGTCTGTGACGTTGAGGACCCTTGCTTCTAACGCCCAACGGTCCGACAGATCCCACTGCGCGCTCAGGTCGATAGTAAAGGTGTCATCAATCGAAGTCATGAAGGGGTCGGTTGCTTCTCCGGTATAGCGGCCGGTGACTCGGGCTCGCAAATCATTGCGCGTCCATACGATGCTCACCCGGCCCGTTTGATCTGGTCGATAGGCGCGATCGTCACCGTTTTGCTGCGTGGCATCGAGCGAGGTGAAGTTACCCTCAATGCGCCATCGCTCGGACAGGGGCAAGCTGGCGATGATTTCCAGGCCTTCGGACTGACTGGTCCCGGTGGTTTGCAGGTAGCCACTGTAGCCCGCAAGGTCAAAGATGATCTCATTGTTGATTTCCTGATCGAACCAGATCAGCTCGAGATCAAGATTTCCTACGGCACCCATCAGGGCGAGTTCCCAGCCTTCAGACTCTTCTTCCATGAGCGGTGCACTGCTCGCAGGAGGATAGGCAAAGGGGCCGTTGTTGTAGGCGATCTCGTAAAGACTCGGTGC
>JAHEJH010000191.1 GCA_024638905.1 Luminiphilus sp. | reverse complement strand
GTCCGCGCATCACGGTCGTAAACCACCAGGTCATAGGGGGCCTGTAGCTCCTCCAGCATCCACAAGACGCGAAAGGACTGGGAGTACTCGAGGTGGTGAAGTGTCAGCGTGTCAGTCATGGTCGAAACGGCAGTGCCTATGAAAGGTCGTATCAGGCCCTATATACCGTTTTCATTCATCTTCGGATGTCTCGTCGCCCCACATACCGTGATGTCCCGCAGGAGCTTGCGCGGGAATTGCTCTAATTTGTGCGGACTTTTTTGTGGCGCACCAGTCTGATGCCTAAAAAATCTGATGCTCTTCAGTCATGAATACCCGTGACTGGCTGAAGTCGATAAACCGCGCCTCGTCTTCAATCAGTTTTATTTGTGCCTGGACGCCCGTCGGTGAGGACATGCCCTGCTCAAGCGCGGCCATGGTCTCCCACCACACCTCGGTCACTCCGTCATAGGGCGGTTGCAAGCCGCGGCTTTCGATCATGAGCTCGTTCAGCTCAGGCAGAACAGTATGACTCTGCACGTAGCGACTCGCGCCGATCGCATCGGCGACAGACTTCACCAGTGGCCCGTGTTCCTCCAGCCAATAGCGATAGAAGCTGTCGCTGTCGATGTCGTCACGTTTTCTGAGGCAATAAACAAGTTTGATCATAGGAATGTGCGATCTTTCTGGGGAGTGGAGTAAGACAGAACTGATGGCCTCCCCGCCAGGACTCGAACCTGGAATCACCGCTTAGGAGGCGGTAGTTATATCCTGTTTAACTACAGGGAGAACGCTGCATCTTATCCTAAAGTGCTTGCCGCGCTAATCAACGCGGCTGTTGACCTACGAGTGAGGCGTCCTCGGTCTGTAAAAGGTATTCGATCACCTCTTGCTCGGTACCTCTGAAAAGGGGCGCCTTAGTTCTATTGTTCATTTGGTAGTCATACATCGGGTCGTAGTAATCGGTCAGTAGCTCGCTGATCCACGCTTTGTGCGCCTCGGGATTGCCGCGCTCGTGTGCCGCCAGCGCGTCCTGCATAACGGCTTTGAGTTCCGCATAACGTTGCCCGCCCAGCCGTTTTTGAATGCGCTCAAGGGATTCGAGTAAGCCTGTGGCAAATCGGTCAAAGGCCCGGGCGGCATCCTCGGTCATCAGGTCTTCGAGGTTCTGAAGAATATAGTTTTCATAGGAGTGCTCGACCCGGGCATCAACGCTGGCATCCAGTTGGACCCAGTCGGCCTCGTGGCGCGCTGCTTGAAGCGAGAGGGGCAGGGCGCAGCGCCCGATCAAGCGGCCTTCGTCCTCTAAAAGCAATTTTTGACGGCCGGCATGGCGATGCTTGAGCAGCTGTACGCCAAGTGCCAGCTCGAAGCCGATTTGCGTGGGCTGCTCAGTGACCCGACGGCCAAAGGCTGAGCCGCGATGATTGGCCAATCCCTCAAGGTCGACACTACCCGGGATGGGGCCTCCCCCGGCGCCCTCGTTGAGGATGCGTGTTTTAGCGGCGCCAGTGGGGCCCCCGAGTAATAGTATCGGTGTCTTCTCGATGAGCTGATCCGTGGAGTCAGTCAACCAGCGCCGCATCGCCTTATAGCCCCCCTTGATGCGGGGATAGTCCACGCCCGCATCCTTGAGCCATTGCTGGGCGATTTCCGACCGCATGCCTCCTCGGAAGCAAAACAGCGCGCCTCTTGGGTGCTGCGCTACGAAGGCTTTCCAGCCCCCGACACGCTGCTCCTTCAAGTCTCCAGCAACCAGCTCGTGGCCCAGCCGAACCGCAGCGTCTGCCCCTTGTTCTTTGTAGCAGGACCCGACGGCGTCTCTCTCCTCGTCAGTCATGAGGGGCAGATTGATGGCTGTTGGGAGGCTGCCCTTGGCAAATTCCACGGGCGAGCGCGTGTCGATGAGCGGGGTGTCATCTCGTAACAAGGTTTCGAGATCGTCTACCTCGGTCATCCTGTCTGCAAACGGATTGCCGGCTTGCTGTTCTCGCTGGCTGTCAGTGATCCCACTACGGCGCTCGGCAGTTTCTGCTCATGAAGTAATCGTTGCACGTCGCTCAGAGCGTCGGGCGACACAGCAACCAGCAGGCCCCCGCTGGTCTGGGGGTCGCACAACACTGCCAATTCCCGAGCGGTGAGGGCGGGGAGAGCGTGGCTCAAAGCTTCATAGTTTCGCTGTGTACCACCGGGCACACAGCCCCGGGCGATATAGTCATCGAGCCCCGGTAACTCCGGTATGTTGGTGGAGTCCATGACTGCGGAGAGGTTCGCGCCGCTGCACATTTCCATCAGGTGACCCGCCAGTCCGAAACCCGTCACGTCGGTGAGCGCATTCACGCCTTCCAGCCTCGCCAGTAGTGCGCCCACCCGATTGGCTTGGCACATCAGCTCGGTTGCGAGACCACGGTGGGCCGCCTCCAACTTCCCCTGTTTTTCTGCGGTGGTGTGAATGCCGATCCCAAGCGGTTTGGTCAGAATCAAGAGATCGCCAGCGCAGGCGCCACTATTTTGCTTGAGGTGTGCGCGCTCCACTGTGCCGGTGACGGCGAGGCCGAAAATCGGCTCGGGGGCGTCGATACTGTGACCGCCAGCGAGTGGGAACCCCAGTTGCGCGCAAACATCCCGGCCTCCTTGGACAACCCGATTCGCGATTTCAGGTGCCAATTTATCGATCGGCCATCCCAGAATGGCGATCGCCACTTGAGGGGTGCCTCCCATCGCGTAAATATCCGATATGGCGTTGGTGGCCGCGATGCGGCCAAAGTCATAGGGGTCGTCCACGATCGGCATGAAAAAATCGGTCGTGGAGAGCACTGCTCGATGTTCGTCAAGAATAACCGCCGCGGCGTCGTCTCTCGAATGATGCCCTACCAGTAACGACGGAAACGTATCGTGAGAGGTTCCGTCATGGGTTTCTGCCAAAATTCGCGACAGCACGTCCGGCGCGATCTTGCAGCCGCATCCTGCTCCGTGACTGTATTGGGTAAGGCGAATGCCTTCTGCCGTCATGCTTTTAGTCGCTGCAACAAACTCCGCTAAATGCTAACCGTTTATGATTGAAAAGGAGAGCGTTCCGTACCATTCTTGCGCCCGTGAAATCGTTACCCTCATTGTCGCTGTGTGGCGCCGTCCCATCCCGTACCGTCTTCATGCTGTGTGCTGCGTTGCTGTCAGTCGGCATGCCAATGAGGACAGCGGCGGAAATCGACTGGCTGCCAACCTCCGAGCAGTGGGCCGAGCGGCGCGCGCTGTATCAGATAGCATCTGCAGAGCTCGATTCCGGCGCGGGAAAACGCTATCAGGATATGCGGGCTAAGTTGACAGATTACCCGCTCGAGGTTGATCTCGATTTTTCCATCAAGCTGGGTCAGCTTCACGACATGACCGCCCAAGAGGCGCGTCTGTTTATGGCTTCAGCTCAGGGCACGCCCCTCGCCAGCCGTTTTCTGGTGGCGTATCTCCGACACAAGGCGCAAGACAGACGCTGGCAGTCCTTTTTGGGCGTGCTAGACGACGTACCTGAAATGCCCGAATTACAGTGTTATTACTATCGGGCAAAGCTGGCTACGGGCGACCGAGAAATGGCTTTTCAAGGCGCTGCGGCGCTCTGGAATGTCGGCTTTTCACAGGACGATGCTTGTGACCCCTTATTCGATCGGTGGATCGCATCGCAAGGGCTCAAGGACGCTCTTATCTGGTCCCGGGCGCTCAAAGCATTTGACGCTAAAAACGGACATCTGATCCGCTACGTCAAGCGCTTCGCCAGTGTGCCGCTACAGAGGGACCTTGATGAGCTGGCCGCGGTGTATCGCCGGCCTTCGAGGGTCGAAGGCGATCATCACCAGAGCAGCGCCCGCCACGCTGATATTCTTGTTGCGGGGGTAGTGCGCCTCGCTCAGCTTTCCCCTGCACGGGCCTATCAAACTTTTCGCAGTGTGCGAGAGGATGGCTCTTTTAACGAGACTCATTTGCGGACGGTAACGTCTGCCATCGTGCGTCATAGCTTGTTCGCCGAGCGCTCACCGGCGCCACCTGAGTGGGTAGATGCGCAGGTCGCGGTACTCCGCGACGATGATCTGACGGTTATCTGGCTCAGAAATGCGATCGGCAATAGTGACTGGGAGGCAGTGCAAACGGGACTCGAGTGGCTGTCGTCCGACCTCCGCTCCCAAGATCGATGGCGTTATTGGTCGGCGCGCAGTCTCGACTCTCTAGGTGGAAGCGATACACAGCCGCTCTGGGAGCGCCTGGCGACTGAGAGGAGCTTTCACGGCTTTTTGGCGGCGGATCGGCTGACAAAGACTTACGAACTCAACGCGGCTTTACCCGCCACGCCGCTACCCGCCTTTGCCGCGCCGGTCCGGTTGGGGGTGGGGCGCG
>JAHEJH010000164.1 GCA_024638905.1 Luminiphilus sp. | reverse complement strand
CTGAACGAGTCAGATGCGGGCGCGCAGATTAGCAGCGCCTGCGTGTCTGCTGGCTGGCAAGTCAGCTGGCTCATTAACAATGCCGGCGTCGCCGGTCCGGATTTACTGAAAGATCGCAATTGGGCGGCGCAACAGACTTTCTTCCAGCTCATGATGCTGTCGGTAGCGGATCTGTGTCACCGCATGATTCCGGGCATGGCGGAAAGGGGCTACGGGCGCGTCATCAATGTGGCGTCTGTGGCCGCACGCGTACCACGCTCGGGGGGCTGTAATTACGGGCCGGCAAAAGCCTATTTGGTGGCGCTCTCCGAGGAGCTCAATCTGACGGTCGCCGCGCAGGGCGTGCATGTCTCGGCACTGTGTCCTGGCTTCACACACACCGATTTTCACGAGACGGCGGGGCTCATGGACATGAAAAACAGCATGGCAAAGTGGCTCTGGTACAACGCCGACGTTGTGGTCCGCGATGCGATCAGGGGCGTTGAAGCAGGAAAACCGGTGGTGGTCTCGGGCCGCCTCTACCGTTGGCTGGACCCCATTTTCCAGTCAGTCTGGACGCGACGCCTTCTGCGCATCAAGGCCAGACCCGATTGAATCAACGAGGCCCGACCGCCTCATGAGGGTGCAGAGGGTGTAAAGGGAGCAGTCTGACATGCATCATCTCAACCGACGGACCCTACTCGCGGCCGCAGCTTCGCTGTCCATCGCGCGAAGCGATACCACCCGGGCAGATCCGTCGATTCACTACGATGTCATCGTCGTGGGGGGTGGGACCGCTGGCATCCCCTGCGCCTTATTTGCGGCAATGAACGGGGCACGGGTATTACTCATCGAAAAAAGCCCTGCTCTGGGCGGCACCCTGTTTTGGTCGACCGGTCAAATCGCCGGAGCAGGCACCGTGTTTCAAAAGCGCCTCGGTATCACTGACAGCCCAGACGCTCATTTCGATGACTGCATGCGGATCAACGAAAACACCGCCGACCCGGCACTCACCCGACTCACCGTTGATCACGCGGGGGACACCATCAATTGGCTGGCCGATCAGGGTTTCGAGGTGATGGCGGGACATCCGGTCACCGGCATCGGCCATGATCACTTCACCGCTCGGCGTTACCAGCAGGGGGTCAAGAGCGGCCTGTCGATACTAGACGCTTTTCTTCCGTCGCTCGAGGCGGCCATCGCTCGACAGCAAGTCACGCTACTGACAGGCACTGCAGTACAGGGTTTGATTCAGGAGCGGCCGGGTAAGGTCGTTGGCGTGACGGCCACCGGGCCGAGCGGTACGCAGGATTTCAAGGGATCCCATATTGTGCTCGCCTCTGGCGGTTGTGCGGCAAATCCGAGGCTCTTCGAGGAACTTCATGGTGTACCGCTTTATGCGAAAACCGCCTACCCCACATCACAGGGCGACGGGCTGATCTTGGGTATGTCAGCCGGCGGCGCCATCGTCGGTGGCGAGAAATATGCGAGCTTACCGGGGCTGGTACCTGATGCCTGGCAATATCCAGCCCAAATGTATGCCTGGGCGCCTTTGCACCCAATGGTGCGGCAACCTTGGGAGATTTTGGTTAACGCGCATGGCGAGCGATTCGTTCGGGAAGATCATCCAAGCGTGCACCAAATAGAACGGGGCATCTATCGACAACCGGGTCACCGGCACTGGGCCATCTTTGATGCTGACATGCTGGCGAAGTCCGAACCCATCATCCCTGACTGGAGTCGCGATCGACTCGCCACTGAACATCAGACCCATCCAATGTTCAGTCGAGCCATGAGTCTTGAGGAGCTCGCGTTTCGCGCTGGCATCAATCCAACCTCTCTTCGACAGAATATCGCCGACTACAATCGCCGTCTCCAAGGGGCTCAACCCGATCGCTTCGGCAGAACATACCGGCCCGCCGAAATCGCCACTCCACCCTTCTATGCCATCGCCATGCAGGGCTGGACACTGGTCTCCTTTGCCGGGCTCAGCGTGAACACCAAATTCCAGGTGCTAAACCCGCAGCGAGAGGCTATTTCCAATCTCTATGCCATTGGCGAGGTCATCGGTGCGGCCGCCACCTCGGGCGCCGCATACACTAACGGCATGCTCGTAACACCCGCCATCACTTTCGGACGTCTGCTGGGTTCGGCTCTCGCAAAGACAAGCTAGACCAGTGCCTTCGGGCCGCTGACTCTATATCTATTCGCTGTCAGGACGAGTTAGCAATAGGTGACACACAGAATCCATCGATTGCACTATTCACGGCTCCTTGTTAGGTTTCCGTCGAGGTCAATAAAGGAGATCCCATGAAAGTCAAAGGTTTGGTAAGTGCAGTAGGTGCCCTGATGCTGGTTTCACCCTTCGCATCAGCGGGCGACCCCGTTCAAATGTGGAAGTGCAACATCAACGGCGACGTGCCCGAAGAAGATGTAATCGCGCAGGCAGAGGGCTGGAAGAAAGCCGCTGGTGAACTGCCCGGCGGCGACGGCATGAACGTTTACACCATGTTCCCCGTGTCCGTTGGCGCTGATGGCGACGGAACCGACGTCCTGCTCGCGGTTTCCTGGGAGTCATTTGGCGACTTCGGCAAGTGGTGGGACGCCTACCCCTCCTCTGACGTCGCACAGATGGAGCGCGAGACCATGACCTGCCACGGCAGCGCGCTGTGGGAGAGTGAGGAAATTTAATCCTCTAATCTGCTTTACTGTGGGGCCGCCTCCGGGCGGCCCTTTTTCGTTGTATCGGCCGAAAGCGACAACGACACTAGCGGGCCAGTTTTAGACAGACGAGTAGCAATCAATGTCCCAAGTCTGGAGTTGTAACGAGTGGGATCCACTCGAAGAAGTCATCGTGGGCAACCCCCTCGGCGCCCGCTTCCCCCACGCGGACCCCAGCACCCGCCTCGCCGAGTATCCGGATCGCGATCTTGCGGCTATTCCTCAGGGACCCTTTCCTGACCAGATTATTGAGGAAACCGAGGAAGACCTGCAGGGCTTTGTCGATGCCTTGGAGGCCCGCGGCGTTACCGTGCGCCGGCCCGACACCTGGCCCCACGAGCAGACCATCAGCACTG
Organism: Luminiphilus sp.; assembly: GCA_024638905.1. Classification (GTDB taxonomy): domain Bacteria; phylum Pseudomonadota; class Gammaproteobacteria; order Pseudomonadales; family Halieaceae; genus Luminiphilus. Next base: position 1,387 of record JAHEJH010000164.1, on the reverse strand, counting down.
TCCAGTGGGAAACCCAGGGCTATTACAACTACTGCCCCCGGGATGTGCTGTTGGTAATCGGTGACACGATCATCGAAACCCCCAATGTGATTCGCGGGCGCTCGCTGGAGACCGGATCCTATCGGCGTCTCCTCATGGAATACTATGACAGCGGTGCCAAATGGTTCAGTGCCCCCAAGCCCCTCTTGGAGGACCGTCTTTTTGAGTTCGATCCCGGCGCGCCGACCCCTCAAAACTTTGAACCCGCTTTTGACGCCGCCAACATCCTGCGCTTTGGGCGCGACCTCCTTTACCTTGTCAGCGCAACGGGCAACGAATTGGGCGGTCACTGGCTGCAGCGCACACTAGGAGATGAGTTCCGCGTTCACTTCATGAAAGACGTGTATTTCGGCAGCCACATCGACTCAACGTTGGTGGCGCTGCGTCCGGGGCTGGTGCTGGCCAACCCTGAGCGCCTGTCGATGGACACCATCCCGCCATTTCTGAAGGACTGGGAGATCATCTTCAGTCCGCCAATGGAAAATCAGGAACGGCACAGTGCCCAGTACCTTCAGCAGGCGATTGGCAGCGAATGGATCGACATGAATCTATTCAGTCTCGGACCCGATACCGTGGTGGTAGACGGCTACCAGACCGCACTGATCGCGCTACTCGAATCCAAAGGCCTAGAGGTGATTCCGCTCACGCTGCGCCACTCGCGCATGATGGGTGGCGGATTTCACTGCGTGACGCTGGACACCCGGCGCCGTGGCACGATGGAATCCTATTTTTCCTGACGGACCCACCATGACCGACTGCGGCAGGCTTCGATGACGCTACTGTGGATCGCACTGCTGCCCGCTGCCGTGACTGCGGCTTGGGTCCGTTATCGTCAGGTGGTAGCCGACAACACGAGCTCACCCAGCCCTGAACCCACACTCACCCAATCCTATCCCTCGACACCCTGGGGAACACATCGTCACCAGGAAGGTGCGCGCTGGCTGCACGAAATCTTTGAGCGCTCGGCGGCCCAATACCCCGAATTAACCGCACTCTCCGTTCCCGAGACCGGGGACTCACTGACCTATGCGGAGCTTGATCAACTGGCTAACCAACTCGCCTCCGTCATTATTGACAGTGTCTCCGAGGCGGATCAGGTCGTGGCGGTAAGCCTTAACCAAGACTCCGCCACCGTCGTTGCCCTGCATCTCGCGATCCTGAAGGCAGGGGCCACGCAGTGCTTCATCGACCCCGACGCCCCGGATGAACTGCTCCTGCGCGTCCTGAACGACGCACAGCCCGCCCTGCTGATCAGTGACGCGTTACCCGCAGGCTATACCGGGGAGTTCCTATCGCCAGAGGTGCTGCTCCGCCACGCCGGGTCCAGATCCTCAGATCGGAAGAGCAC
>JAHEJH010000137.1:3237-4544 GCA_024638905.1 Luminiphilus sp. | reverse complement strand
GGCCTTACAGGCTTGTGCACCGGAATAATCAAACTCGCACGCCTGACCGATGACAATCGGCCCGGCGCCCAGAATCAGAATGCTCTCGATATCAGATCGACGCGGCACGCTCTAGCACTCCCCACTCATTGTTTTGTTCGCTCCATCGCCGCGATGAAGGGTTGAAAGAGATTGGCCGCATCGTGAGGCCCGGGACTGGCCTCGGGATGGCCCTGAAAACTGCAGGCCGGCACATCCTTGCGCGCGATCCCCTGAAGCGTGCCGTCGAACAAGGAGCGGTGAGTCACCTCAAGTGTCTCGGGAAGATCCTGCTCGGAGACAGTGAAGCCATGGTTCTGGCTGGTCACCATCACAGTCTGGTCCCTCAGGTTTTGCACGGGGTGATTGGCGCCGTGATGGCCGAACTTCATCTTCTCGGTCCTGGCCCCGCTGGCCAGCGCCAGAATCTGATGCCCTAGACAAATCCCGAACAGTGGGACTTTGCGATCCATCACCTCACGCGCGAGGGTGATCGCATACTCGCAGGGCTCGGGATCCCCCGGCCCATTAGAAAAGAAGACCCCGTCTGGGGCGTGCGCCATGACCTCATCCATCGTCGACTGCGCGGGCATCACCGTCACCTTGCAGCCGAGATCGACAAGAATGCGCAGGATGTTGCGCTTCACGCCAAAGTCCAAGGCAATCACCGAGTAAGCCGGCGCGCTCCGGTCAGGTGCGTCTCCCGCTGTAGCGGGCAGCTGCCAGGTGCCCTCCGCCCATTCATAGGGCTCCGACGTGGTGACAACCTTGGCAAGATCCATACCCTTTAGCCCGGCGAACGCCCTCGCCTGCTCCAGCGCCTGCGTCTCATCGACCTCTGAGCCCGCCATGATGCAACCGCTCTGGGCGCCACCGTCGCGAAGAATCCGCGTCAACTTACGGGTATCGATATCGGCAATCGCCACCGTATCCGCGTCAATCAGGTAATCACTCAGGCTCTGTTCGGAGCGAAAATTTGAGGCCAACAATGGCAGATCACGGATAATCAATCCTGCTGCTTGTATGCCTGAGGATTCCTCGTCCTCTCTGGTGACGCCGGTGTTACCGATGTGCGGATAGGTCAGGGTGACAATCTGTCGGCAGTAGGAGGGATCTGTGAGGATCTCCTGGTATCCGGTCATCGCGGTATTGAAGACCACCTCACCCACTGTTGTGCCGGAAGCACCGATGGAGAGGCCGCGAAAAATCGTGCCATCTTCCAGTGCGAGGACAGCGGGTTGAGACAAACGGACCTCCCAGTCGTTGTTGCCACGCGTGCCAAACGGGTG
>JAHEJH010000137.1:0-3227 GCA_024638905.1 Luminiphilus sp. | reverse complement strand
CACGAGTAGGCCGGGTCACATTCACCCTGTGGTCGCATATTGCGGACGTTTAGCGCGTGATGGGGTCGAAAATAACCCCGCGCGGGCTGGGTCTGCAGTTTACGGCAAAGGGCGTGGCCTGTCTATTTTTTGCGGGTGATCCCACCCCCGATCGATGTCGGTTACACTGCGCGCCCCTCCGCTCAGGAAACCACCTCATGTCACTCATAGAGCGCTACTTTGCGGGCAAGACCGCAGCCATATCCGGCGCCGGGGATGGCATTGGCAGAGCGCTGAGCCAGCGTCTGAATGCGGCCGGCTGCCACCTCTGGCTGTCTGACATCAATCCCGAGACGCTCGCTGCGACCTGCGCGCTACTGGATGACACTCGCGGGCGTGTCACGTCGCAGGTGGTGGACTGTGGCCAGCGAGACGCACTGTTTTCATGGGCGGAGGTCGTCAGCGCCGATACCGGCAGCCTCGATGCACTGTTCAACAACGCTGGGGTCGGTTACGGCGCGCGGTTCGCTGACTCCAGCGAGGCGAACTTTGAGTGGCTGATCGATATCAACTTTTGGGGGGTGGTACACGCCACCAGAGCCTTCCTGCCTCTCCTTTATCAGGCCGAGCGGGGGCACCTCGTCAATCTATCCTCTATTTTCGGAATGGTGGGCATCCCAACACAAAGCGCCTACAACGCCGCTAAATTTGCAGTCCGCGGTTTTAGTGAGTCCCTGCAGGCGGAGTATATGAACTCGAACCTGTTCGTATCGAGTGTTCATCCCGGTGGCGTGCAGACCAACATCGCACGCTCTGCTCGCACCGACGGCGCAGGTAACATGGCCGATGCGGATGAGCGGGACCAGCAGTTCAGGCGCCTCGCCAAAACTACGCCGGAACGCGCAGCGGAAATCATCCTGAACGGGACCGCCCACGGTAAACGTCGGATTATGGTCGGCTGGGATGCGTGGTTGATACTGCAACTCACGAAAATCCTGCCCACCCGCTACCACTGGATTACCGCCCGGGTCGCCGATGACTGATATCGCCGCCACCGGCTCGCTGGCGGGCACGGAGCGATTGGATCGTCAGTCTCTGTTCCTGCTTTTTATAGGCCTTTTCGCAACGGCCATCGGTCAGGCCTTCGTGTTCGCTATCCTGCCCCCGCTGGGGCGGTCAGTGGGCCTCGATGAAGTTCGCATCACCGCCATCATTTCGACATCAGCGCTTGTCTTCACTCTGGTCGCGCCCTTTTGGGGACGCTTTTCGGACAAGATTGGTCGCAAGCCTGTCATTCTCATCGGGCTCATGGGCTACTGCATTGGTTCGCTCGCCTTTGCGGTGCTGTTCTCGCTCGCGGGGGATGGCGTGATCACCGGTCTCACCCTTTTCATCATCGCCTTAATCATCCGCTCACTGCAGGCGGCAACCATGTCGGCCACAAGCCCCGGATGCACTGCTTACGCGGCGGATCACACCGTGGCTCGGTTCCGCATCAAGACGCTGGCTCGACTTTCCAGTGCCAACAGCATCGGGATGATCATGGGCCCGGTGATGGCCGGGCTGGTTGCCGGGCTCGGCCTATTAGCACCACTGGTGGTCGCGTCGTTCATGTCGGGGTTGGCCGCGGTCATCATCGGCCTAAAACTCTCCAAAGGCGTAACGCCGCGAGCGACGCAAACCCAGCCTCAACGCCTCGGCTACCTCGACCCGCGCCTTCGGGTCTACCTGTTCTCTGCGATCGGTGCTTTCACAGGTTTTGCGATGGTGCAGCAAACGCTGGCCTTTCGATTACAGGACGTTCTGAATCTCTCCGGCATTGAGACCGCGCAGTACACGGGGTGGGCGATGATGGTATCGGCGGCCAGCTCCCTGTTCATGCAAATCGTGATCGCACAGCGTTTCGCCGGGCCAGCAATTCAACTTGTGCGCTGGGGTGGTGGCCTCTTGTTATTCGGCACCGTGATCATCAGCGCGCTGGATAGTTGGGGGGCTGTGCTGACCAGCATGGTGCTGATCGGCGCGGGCCTGGGACTGCTGATGCCCGCTGTCGCCGCTGGTGCGTCGCTGGCCGTCGGGCCGAAGGAACAGGGCGGAGTATCGGGGCTGGTCAGCGCCTGCCCTGCCGCAGGATTTGTCTTAGGCCCGATTAGCGGGGGCTTTCTCTACCAGCACTATCAGCCCGCGGCGGGCTGGGGCGCCGTAGTAATTCTGCTGATTGTATTCGTAGCGACCCTGAAACCGCTCAGAAACCCTGCGCCGTCGGCAGCTTGACTCTGCTGGTCAGTTAACCGCGGGAAGCGCTTCGATTGCCCGTCGAATCCCCTCAGGAACGGGCGCTGAACGGCCAGACTCCCGATCGACAAAGGCGTGGGTGAACGTGCCGGTGACGCAGCTTTGCTCCTCATCGGATGCAAACACACCGACCTCCCAGCGCACGGACTTCTCGCCGATGCGGAGGACTTTGAGCCCCAGCGCCAGCGTCGCGGGATAACTGGCAGGGGAAAAATAGTCAGCGCTCGAGTGCACAACGTAGCCCACGACGGTGTCGACGCCCGGGCGCAGACCACCCTCCTCAATGAGGAAGCGATTCACCACGGAATCAAAGTAAGCGTAATAGGCAACATTATTAATGTGGCCATAGATGTCGTTATCCGCCCACCGGGATTCGAGTGAATAAAATATCGGATAGTCCGACCGAGCGGAGGGCGTCGCACGATCGCTCACGCCGAGCCACTCCAGGCAGCGGTATACAGTGCCAGCGCGGCGGCTTCATCGACCTCGACCGGATTGTTTACCAACAGGCGCTGTTGCAGCATGGCGTCAGCCGCCAGCATCGGCAGATCGCGCTCCGGCACGTCAGCCGCGGACAGCGAGGTCGGCAGTGCGGCATCGGCGATGAGCTCCTCAAACCAACTCACAAAGCCCTCAAGACCCGGCGCAAGCGGCTCGGGTAACAACGGTGCCAGCCCCAAATAAAGTGCCTCAGCGGCCGGCGCGTTGAAGCGCAAAACCGCGGGCAACATGAGTGCATTACTCAGCCCATGAGGCATGTGGTAGTGCCCTCCCAATGGGTAGGCCAGCGCGTGTACCGCGGCAACCGGCGCATTGGCAAAGGCCTGGCCTGCCAGCGTGGCACCGAGCAACATGGCCTCACGCGCGGCGACATCGTCGGGATGGGACAACACGCGTCGCTGATTAGCACTCAGCAGGGTCAGCGCCTGCCTCGCGAGCATGTCAGACAGCGG
>JAHEJH010000134.1 GCA_024638905.1 Luminiphilus sp. | reverse complement strand
GTGTGGGTGCGGCTTTGGTGGTGTGTTCGTTCTGTGCCCAAGCGCAGCAGTGGTCGGACTACAAGTGCTACGTCCTGGATACGGAAGGCGCGCACTGGGTTCACCTTTTTGAAATGGACCTCCAAAATCTGTCGACGGAGGTGGCCGGCCTCCCAGGCAGGCTCATTCTGGACAGCTTCGGACGCTCGGTGGCCGAGGTGCGAGAAGTGAAAGAGTGCCTACCGCTCGACGCGTCATTTTCGTCACTCAAGGCCCGGACGCTCGACGAAAATACGCCAAAATGAGCTTACTCTTCGGGCTGTGTGGTCCAGTTGTTGTCGGCAACATGCGCTGAGATTACGCGGTCGGCTACGCTGATTGTCACTTCTCTGCCAACGATCGCACATTCTGCCGCCAAATAGCCCAGCCCAACATTGCACTTTAGCCGCGGTGAGTAAGTAATGCTGGTGACGCAACCGTCGCCCCGGCCGTCTGCGGCCGCCATCGGGTACGTCTCTCGGGGATTGGCGATGGGCTCTCCCTGAGCGACGATTCGTACGAACTTCATATCGGGCGCCGCCGCCGCAATTTTTTCCAATGCTTCCCGACCTAGGTAGTCAGCGCTTTTGCCCATTTTGAAGAAGCGGTCCAGCCCCGCCTCAATCGGATTGTTGTCGAGCGTCATGTCGTTGCCGTGGGATAGCAGACCGGTCTCGATCCGATCGATCAAATTGGGGCAGCCCGGACGCAGATTCAGGTCGGCGCCGGCTTCGGTCACGACGTCCCACAACCGCTCCCCCTGTGATGAGTCGCTCAGGTAGAGCTCAAAGCCTCCCTGACCACTCCAGCCCGTGCGAGCAATCACCAGTGGTATCCCGGCAATCTGGGTCTCGATGAAGCGGAAGAACCGGATATCCTCGACCGGCTCGTCGATGAGTCGGCTCAGCAAGGTTTCTGACTTGGGCCCCTGCAGAGAAAGGGGGAACACGTCTGGATCGCTGACTTCGACATCGAAGCCTGCACCAATGGCCAAGCCCTTAACCCAGAGCAATACGTCAGAATCCGAGATCGATAGCCAGAACCGGTCCGGAGCCAGGCACAAGATAATGGGGTCGTTGATGATGCCGGCCTTTTCGTCGATCAGCGGCACATACATGCACTGCCCGGGCACTATCTTGGACAGATCTCTGGGGGTCAGATACTCAGCGAGCTTGAGTGCCTCCGGTCCCTTGATTTCGACCTGAACTTGGGCTGCCACGTCCCAGATCTGAACATGCTCTCTCAGGTGCCAATAGTCCTCCTCCAGAGAGGCATAGGCTGTTGGCAGTACCACGTGATTGTAAACAGACGCCGCCGTGGCGCCCGCATGTGATCGACTCTCAAAAGGGGATTTGCGGAGTCGGCGCGAGAGAGAAAGTGCGGGTGAAGTCATGGATGCTTGATCTCGTGCTATGCGGCCCGGTTTCCGAGTGGTCTCGAAATATGACGTGGCCTAGTGGTGTCTCGCCTCATCACCAGAGTGGGATTTGGGTGGCGTGTGGCGCATGGTAAGGTGTTCTTGGCTCTATTATTTCGGCGAGAATATATGCAAAGGTGACCCGCGAGTCACCTCTTTTTTTTGGATGCTCGCTTGGCGCTCGAGGAGTGCTGTAAACAGGCGTTTAACGGCGCAATTTTTCACTGAGGTTTGGAGTTTAAATTTCTGATATGAATGAAGAATCACTGATTTCTAGATGTGACTGGTCCTTTCCAGTACCGATTGTCTATGGCCCGGGCCGTCTTCAGGAAATGGGGGAGCATGCGGCAAAGCTGGGGCTGACAAAGCCGCTCATTGTCACGGATCAGGGTTCGGCCGGGCTTCCTTTTATTAACGTGCTGCGGCAAGCACTGCTCTCGGCGGGTATCGACAGTGAGGTCTTCGCCGACGTGGCACCCAACCCAAGAGACGCTGACATCGCGTTGGCGCGAAAATCCTACCTCGAGGGCGGACACGACAGTGTCATCGCCATTGGCGGTGGCAGTGGGATGGACGCAGGTAAGGCCACCGCGCTCACGGCTCATAACGAGTGCGATGTATGGCAGTTTGATTACGATTGCGACGTCCCTAGCCTGCCTGCCGACCACGTGTTTCCGAAACTGATCTGCATTCCCACTACAGCGGGCACTGGTGCCGAAACTGAGAGCACGGCGATGGTGACGCATTCGGAGCGGGGCATGAAGCTGTGTATCTGGCACCCGGACCTCAAGCCCTCCCTGACGTTATTGGATCCTGAGATTACGCTGGGTTTGCCAGCGACGCTGACTGCCTGGACGGGTATCGACGCCATGGTGCATGCCATTGAGGCGTACTGCGTGCCCGACTACCACCCGATGTGTGATGGGGTGGCTCTGGAAGCGCTGGCGTTGATAGGGCGCTGGTTGCCAAGCGCCGTTGAGGAGCCGGGTAATTTGACAGCTCGTGGCGGGATGCAGGTCGGCGCTTGTCTCGCTGGCGTATCTTTCCTCAAGGGGTTGGGGCTTGTTCATGCGATCAGCCATATGGTGGGCGCGGACTTCGACACGCATCACGGTCTCACCAACGCCATTGTGTTGCCCTCGGTGTTGAAATTCAATGCTCCCGCAATTCAGGACAAGCTGCCCGCTATGTGCCGGGCTCTTGGTCTGCCCGGCGGCGATTTTGAGTCATTGTACGCAGCGGTCTGTCAGCTGCTGGATAGGTTGTCTGTGCCAGTGAACCTGGCGGAAATTGGTGTGCCGGCTGAGGCGGCGCGGACTCTGGCCGAGAAGGCGCATCAAGATGCTGCGGCGGGGACAAACCCTCGTGTCGCCGATGTGGCGACCATCGAGCGCCTCATCCTCGAGGCGATCACGGTCGGTCGATGAAAATTAGCGGCAGGATTTGGGGTCTGGGCTCCTCAGTCCATGGCGGAGCGGCTGAGGGCGAGCGCGACTTGAGGCTACAGTGAACGGCTTTCAGCTGGGTATTGTGGCCAGCCTTGCCTGCTATCTCGCGATTGGCTGGTACGCCGGTCGACGGGTTAAGCATCTAGAGGACTTTTTCGTCGCGGGCCGAAACGCGCCGACGGTGTTGATTCTGGGGACTTTAGTCGCCAGCTTCATGAGCACCAATGCGTTTATTGGCGAGGCGGGCATGTCGTATCAGGGCCATGCACCATTGGTGCTCATCATGACCTGTTTCAACTGCCTCGGTTACATCATTGGCGCGGTATTTTTCGGCAGATACTTGCGGCGGAGCAAGGCGCTGACGGTGCCCGCCTTTTTCAGAGCGCGCTTCGCCAGCCGACGTATTCAGATGTTTGCCGGGATCTCAATTGTGGCTGGGCTGTCCGCCTATCTGTTGGCGGTAACCTGGGGAATGGCGCTGATTATTACCGAGGTGACTGCCTTCAGTGAGGTGGCAGCCATACTGATGGTTTGGGCGAGCTACACCTTATTTACGCTTTATTCTGGCTCGCGTGGCGTGATCCTGACCGACACGGTCATGTTCTTGCTGTTTTCCGGAATCATTGTGGTCACCTGTTTCTTTATCGTCGATGCCGCGGGTGGTTGGTTTGCTGCGATTGAGTCGCTGGCCACCTATCAGGAAAAACCCGGCATCATTGCTTGGCATGGTCGAATAGGGCCGGATGTTTATTGGCAGACGCAGTGGGAGGCACTGATCTGGGCCAGTATTCTCGGTGTCGCGTGGGGCATTGTTGTGGCCGTGAGTCCCTGGCAAACCAGTCGGTATTTAATGGCCCGCAGTGAGCATGTGGTCATTCGTTCGGCGTGCGGCGCGCTCATAGCCATGCTGCTGCTGTATCTCGTCACCAACTTTGCGGCCGCCACGGTGAATTTGATTAACCCCAATATCACCCCCGCCGACAGCACTATGATTTGGGTTGCCACCAACGTGTTGCCCACTGCCCTCGGTGCGATCCTGATATGTGGTGTGTTGGCCGCCGGCCTCTCCTCGGCATCAACGTTCTTATCGCTCGTGGGCTTTAGCGTAAGTCACGATATTTTGGGTGACGGCACTGACGAGGGTGCTACGGCAATTGGTGAGAACAGGCCGCAATTGCGTGCAGCACGCATCGCGATGCTGGCCGTGGGATTCTCGGTGATTGGTCTGGCGTTGACGCTTCCCAGGAACATCTATTGGTTAACGCACTTCGCTGGACCGTTGTTCGCCTCTTCCTGGGGAGTGGTGGCCTTTATGAGTATTTGGAGTAAACGTATTACCGAATCTGGCGCTTTCTGGGGAATGGTGACGGGATTTGGGGTGAATGTGGGTATGAACGCGCTGTCTGTCACCGATTTAGTCGAGTGGCCAGTCGTTGCTGATCCGATTCTGGTGGGCGTGGTGAGCAGCTATGTAGCAGTGCGGATCGCCTCTAAAAGAGGGGGGCATTCGATCGCCGCGTCGGCCTACCGCGATGCGTTGCATCACATGCCGGCCCAAGAGCGCGATCCGCTGGCCATAAGGCAAACATTGGTTTGGCCAAAAGTCATGGTGGCGACGGGTGTACTGATTGCCGTTGCAATGACGCTTTTTTATGCGCTGCCTT
>JAHEJH010000013.1 GCA_024638905.1 Luminiphilus sp. | reverse complement strand
GTGTTTCGCGACAGCTTCTTTCATGCCGATATGCACCCAGGCAACATTTTTGTCGACTGCACCAAACCCGAAGACCCCCGCTACATGGCAGTCGACTGTGCCATCGTCGGCCAGATCGACGAACAGGACCTTTACTACCTTGCGCGCAACTTGCTGGCCATTTTCCAGCAGGACTACCGGCTCTGTGCCAAGCTGCACGTTGAATGTGGCTGGGTGCCGCCCGACACACCGATGGCCGAGTTCGAGTCAGCCCTGAGAACCCTGTGCGAGCCGGTTTTTGAGCGGCCACTGTCCGACATTTCCTTCGGACAAATGCTGGTGACGCTGTTCCGCACCGCGGGCCAGTTCGATATGCAGGTGCAGCCGCAATTAGTACTGCTACAAAAAACGCTACTGAACATTGAGGGTCTCGGCCGTCAGCTGTATCCCGAGCTCAACCTATGGGACACCGCCAAACCGTTTCTCGAGCAGTGGGTTGCGGACCGCTATTCTTTACAAAGCGTCAGCCAACGGCTGCAGCAGGATGCACCCGCACTGCTGGAGACGTTACCGCTGCTCCCCGACCTGATCTTGAATCGACTCCGACAGACACCCCGGGCGGCGCAAAATCCGCCTGCGCGGGCATCTCAGGTGCTGCCACTCGCCACGCTGGGCGCACTGGCGCTGGGACTTGGGATTGCGGGAAGCGGCACTGGATGGCTCATCCTCGGTGGCGGCTGCTTGCTGAGCGCGCTCTTCATTCGCAACCGGTAACGGCTGCCTGACGCGTCTGGCATACTGTTGCCATGACGGATATTGCTTCAAACATCCCCAGCACCCTCTCTCCCAAGTGGAATGAGCAAGGGTTGATTCCGACTATCGCCCAGGATGCCGACACCGGCGAGGTCCTGATGCTAGCGTGGATGAACGCCGAAGCGCTGGAGCACACTCTGGCGAGCGGTGAGGTCACCTATTGGTCTCGCTCGAGGCAATCACTGTGGCGCAAAGGCGCCACGTCCGGGAATACTCAGGATCTGGTGAGCGCGTGTCTGGACTGTGACGGCGACACCCTGCTACTACAGGTCAAGCAGCATGGCGCCGGCGCCTGTCACACAGGCCGGCGCACCTGTTTTTTCTACCACCCCGAAGACGGCAGTTGGCAGCTACGCGAGGACAACTGAATGGATGATCTGCTAACCGCACTTGATAAAGTGCTGGCGGAGCGCAAGACCGCGTCACCGGACAGTTCTTACGTCGCCGCACTGAACGCCGAGGGTCTCAACAAGATCCTCGAAAAAGTCGGTGAGGAAGCTACCGAGGTGATACTAGCGGCCAAGGATACTGCCGAAAGCGGCGACTCGGAGGCCTTGGTGAACGAGGTAGCCGATCTCTGGTTTCACACTATGGTGATGCTCGCGCACCTTGACCTCGACCACACCGATGTCCTCAACGTACTCGACGCGCGCATGGGGCTGTCGGGGCTAGCAGAAAAAGCTGCCCGAAAAGGCCATAATGCGGCCTCGGAAGACGCTTAAATACAAGGAGAGGGACTATGGGCCTAGGCGGAATCAGCATCTGGCAGCTCCTCATCATTCTGGCGATTGTCGTTATGCTCTTCGGCACATCGCGCCTGCGCAACATCGGCAGCGATCTGGGCAGCGCTATCAAAGGCTTTCGCAACAGCATGAGTAAAGACGAGGCCGAGAGCGAGAGTGTCGGGAACAACACCGCCTCGCAAGACGAGAGCGACACCGATAAACCCCCGACCTAAACAGGGCGGCTCAACGTGTTTGACATCGGCTTTGCCGAGCTTTTGCTGATAGGCGTCGTGGGCCTGTTGGTGGTGGGGCCCGAACAGTTGCCCGGCGCTGTTCGCACCGTGCTGGCGTGGATCAATCGTTTTCGACGCAGCTTCGATCAGATCCGCACCGAGGTCCGACGCGAACTGCACAACGACGAAATCATGCAAAAGCTCAAGGCAGAGTCGCAGCAACTTGAGCAACAGGTACGCGACACCACCCAGTCCGTAGAGCGGGAGATGAAAGCGCTCGGCAATGAGGCCAGCGACTCGTTACGAACGGCATCGACGACGATCGACCCGACATCCTCACCGCCGGCGGGCGCACTAACCGATGCTGGCACTGCCGAGGGGGATGACGACACCCCGCCAAAAACAGCATGACCGAGCAGACCGAACACGACGACCCCCCGATGTCGCTGGTGGCGCATCTGACGGAGCTGCGTGACCGGCTGTTGCGGGCGGTGCTCGCCGTATTAATCGGCTTCATTATCCTGTTTCCGTTTGCCAATGAAATCTACGGCTTCGTCTCGGCGCCGCTGAGGGAGCTGATGCCGGAAGGCTCAACCATGATCGCCACCGGGGTGGCGTCACCTTTCCTCACCCCTTTTAAGCTCACCTTGGTGCTCGCTATTTTTATGGCGATACCGGTGATTCTGTACCAGATATGGGGGTTCGTAGCGCCGGGGCTTTACCAAAAGGAAAAGCGCATCGCGATGCCGCTGCTCGCCTCCAGCGTGCTGCTATTTTACGCCGGGGCGGCTTTTGCCTACTTTGTGGTGTTTCCGCTCATCTTTGCCTTCTTTACCAGCGTGGGCCCCGACAGCGTGCAGGTGATGACCGACATCAACAGTTATCTCGATTTTGTGCTGAAGCTGTTTCTGGCTTTCGGTATCGCCTTTGAAATGCCGATCGCCGCCATAATCTTGATCTGGACTGGGGTCACCAGCCCCGACTCACTCGCCAAAAAACGCCCCTACATCATCATTGGTTGCTTTGTCTTCGGCATGTTGCTCACCCCGCCCGACGTGATCTCCCAGTCACTGCTTGCGGTCCCCATGTGGTTGCTCTTTGAGCTGGGCGTGTTTTTCGGCAGACTATTGCAACCTAACGACCAAAGGGTGAGCGAAGAGTGAACGCTTCTTTGGAGGATTGAGCATGCGGTGGCAGACAATAAGCATGAAACTAGCGCTGGCGTTGTTGCTGGGGTGGGTAGCGTCTACCAGCACTTGGGCGGATGTTGACACCGACAAGTCGATCATTGCCGCCAGCGCAAAAATCGAGGAAGAGCGCGAGCTGACCGCTGCCGAACTACTGGCGCGCTCTCAGGAACTCAACAAGACCTATGAAGCGAGCGTGCTGTCAGGGTTTCGGCCGGGGCAAGCGCAAACACCGCAACAGGCACTGGTCGCACTCTACAGTGCTTTTCGCGTAGGTGATCCTGAAGCTGCTGCGCTCTATCTCGACCTGCGCTACGTGCCTGAAGCCCTTGAAGACGTGCCCCCGGTCAATATTGCTCGCGGACTGCTGTTTGTCTTTGCGCAGCAGAACGTACTGGACCTGAGCCGGATCAGCAGCCAGCCCGAAGGCTCTCTCAATGATGGCTTGCCAGAAGACCTTGAGCAGTTCGGTGCCGTGGATTTGTCTGAGGAAGTGATCCCCGTCTATTTACAACGCATTGAGGAGACCAATGGGTCGCTGGTCTGGCGGGTATCCAACGCGACCGTAGAGCGGATTCCCGACATGTGGGACGAGCTGGGTTACAACGACTTCAATGTCTGGCTCTCTCGGGTGCTGCCGGAGTTCTACATTCTCGGAATGGGAAATTTCCAGGTTGCGATATTGCTGCTTACCGGTATCGGGGGGTGGTTTGTTACGGGGTGGGTCAGTTTCCTGATCGCCAGACTCGGTGGCCGCTTCACCAGCCCCTGGCAGCACGCACTGAGTCGCTTTTTACGGGTCCCGCTGAGACTCATTCTCTATGTTCTGCTGATCCGGATCGTCGTTGCCAGCCTCGGGCTGTCGGTGATCGCCAAAGCTTACCTGCAATCCTCGCCACTCGAGTATTTGGTGGCGGTCATTCTCGCCTTCGGGCTTTTAAATCTGTATCGGGACTACAAGATCCGCCAGCTCGAGCTACAGGGCGACATCGAATACGTCGCGCTGATCAAACCCGTGGCGGTGATCCTCCGCATTATCATTGCGACCACCGCCGCACTCATGTGGGCGGATCAAGCCGGGTTTAACGTCTCCACCCTGATCGCTGGCCTCGGTGTCGGATCGATAGCAGTGGCGTTGGCGGCCCAGAAAACGCTGGAGAATGTCATCGGCGCGATCACGCTTTACACCGCGCGCCCGATTCGCCCGGGCGACTGGTGTCGATTTGGCAATATCAAAGGCTCCGTAGAAGAAATCGGCCTGAGATCCGTCACGCTACGCACCGCGGATCGCACGCTGGTCACAGTCCCCAACTCGATGTTTTCCTCGGCAGATATTGAAAACTACTCGGTGCGGGATCGAATCCGGTTTTTCAAGCTACTGGAATTACAGATGCCCACACCCGATCAACTGAGGGCGATTCTGGGGGAATTCCGCAGTCTCTTTGCAGCGCACCCCATGGTGCGACAGGACACGGTCAGCATTCGCCTCGCCGATATTGAGGCGGCAACCGCAGTAGTGCGGCTCGACGCAGGCATCCTGACCCGGGACCATCAGGAGTACCTCGCCGTGGCGGAAGACCTCAACCTGCGCATCATCGAGATCGTCCATCAAAACGGTGTGATCTTCTCAGGTCCCGGTCAGGTTCTGCAGATCCGCGACTTTCAGCAGGCGGGTGATGACAAGCTCGAGGAAGTTCAGGCCAAACTGGAGGTGTGGCGTCAGGGCGACGGATTGCCATTCCCGGATCTGTCCGACGAAGAAAAGCAGCGGCTCAAGAGCTCGCTCGAGTACCCCAAAAAAACCTAGGCGGTAGCATTGGGCTTATCCTCGGTGCGCTGACCGGAACTAGAACGATAATTCCCACTGCAATCTCAGACGATTTCGGGTCGCGCTGTCGCCAAAATCCTCAAAGTTCAGCCACGAATAATCCAGCGTCAGCTTGTTGCGGTGCCCATTGAAAAACCAATTGAGGCCGAGGGTGCGCTCCTTTTCGGTATTCCCAGAGAGGCTGCGATCCGGGTCCACAATCGAAAGCCGCCCCGCCAGTTCAAGCTGACGAGGCCATAACCGCCACCATTCGTTAACGAAGCTACCCAGCTGTATGTAACCACCTCGCATCTTCCGGGATGCGCCGGACCTGCGGTCGCGAACGCGCTTGCTGTGGAGTTCCTGCTGCCAACTGACCCCCCGCCAATGTGACGCCGTCTCAAACAGCAACTGGGTAAGGTCGTTGTCCTCGGTCGTGATACCGGGGAGCTGATCGCCTCCGTCACTGGAGAAGCGGCTGTAAGGGGTTCGACCGTCAACCACGGCGACGGCAACCGAGGTGAGAAGCCGCTCGCGCCGTTTGAGGTCACTTTGACTAAATGGCAATGGCGCCCCCTGCGGGTTCCATTGGTAGCGCGCGAGCCACAGACCACTATCTGATCGCCACCCTCCCCCGCGGCCCTCGCCGGAGAGATACTCCAGCCACCAGTTGCTGTCGGCGCGGGTGCCGTGGGCAAATCGGCCATTCAAACCCACACCCGCTTGGCGATCGATCGCAAACCAGTAATTGGAGATCGATCGCTCGGTCATCTGCTGCTTGCCCGAGGAATCGATACGCTCACGGTTGTACTCCGACTTCCACTGCCCCATGCGCAGAGAGAGCTGATCACTCAGCCGTAGCGTTGCACGAAGATCGAGCAGATAACCGGTGGGCTGGTCATACTCGAAATACACATCCAGCCAGTCCGCGCCGAGCAGACCACCTCCCTTCAGGCGGCCGCGGTTCAAATCAAGCTCCGAGTCACGCTCGAGAAGCAAATCCGCTGCGCTCGAGTTTTGCCCGGGGTAATCATCGAAACGGGTTTGCAGGCGGATGCCAACCCAGAGATCAGTGGGGCCCTCGGGATCGTAGGTCATCCCTTTTTTACCGTAGTACCAAGCCTCCCGCGGGGCGTCGCTATCCGACACCGCATCGGCATTCGGTTCCACGGTCTCTGTCTGCAAAGATTCAGCCGATGCGCTCATCGCCAGCGACAGCCATACCACTCCCGCCAGTAGCCAGCGACCTCCGTGGGTACGCTTTTTTGATGAGCGGTGGGATGCGCCTGCCGTCCGGGCCGCCAAATGCTGCGATGTCTTTAACAGGAACACGATGGAGGGAGGACTAAGACGCCTCACTAACAGATTACGGTCAGCTTATCGCGAGTTGAGCCCAGCGCGATGCGCCAAAGATGACAATCGCGGCTCGCGACGTTTTCACCAGCCCCGGACACCTTGCGATCTTTTTGGCCGCGTCCCGCGTAGACTGTGGCTTCATAGGCATTACATCCGACCACCGAGCCCTGCAGTGACTGAATCGTCGATCGACACGCCACCCGTTTCCACCGTGACTGACCGTAGCGGTGAGCCACCCCGCGCCAAATCGCTGGCACCGCTCAGGCAGCTGCTGGGCTTTTTGTGGCCCCATAGGAGCCGGATGATTGCAGCGGGTACAGCACTCGTGTTCGCGGCTGGCGCACAATTGACACTGGGTTATGGTGTCAAAATCCTGATCGATGAAGGCTTCGCGGGGCCGGATCCCTCGGGGCTGTATAAGGCGATGGTGTTTATGCTGGTGGTTGGCATCGCCATGGCCATTGGCGCCATGATCCGATTTTATCTGGTGTCATGGTTAGGGGAGCGTGTCAGCGCCGACCTGCGCAGTGCCGTTTTCAATAACCTGGTGCACATGCAGCCGAGCTATTTTGAGAGCAATCACTCGGGCGAGATCATGTCTCGCCTCACGACCGACACGACCTTGTTGCAGACACTGATCGGCTCATCGGTGAGCCTCGCAGTGCGCAACGCGCTCACGCTCACCGGCGCGCTGACGCTAATGGTGATCACCAACTTCAAACTCAGCCTGGTCATTCTGGTGGCAGTCCCGGTAACGCTCGTGCCCATTCTGATCTTCGGTCGACGCGTGAGAAAGCTCTCAAACAAAAGCCAGCAAACGATTGCCGAAGTCGGCAGCCATGCGGGCGAGATTTTTCAGTCGATCAAAGTCGTGCAAAGCTTCAACCGGGAAGGCGCCGAGAAAACCGCCTTTGGTCGAGATGTGGAGCAAGCGTTTGTGGTGGCGCGGTCCCGAGTCTTTCAGCGGGCGCTGCTGACAGGCTTCGCCATCTTCCTGCTCATGGGCGGCATGGTCGGCATGATGTGGTCCGGGGGCGTCGATGTGATTGAGGGCCGCATGACCGGCGGTGAACTGGGGGCGTTTGTGTTTTACGCCATCATGGTGGGCACCGCCTTCGCCACCCTGTCAGAGGTATGGGGTGATCTGCAGCGGGCCGCCGGCGCCGCAGAGCGCTTGATGGAGCTCCTCGCCGAGACCAGTGAGATTCCTGACACCGGCAGCCAAACACCTGCGAGCAGAACCGCATTGGCCTTTGAGGGTGTGCACTTCGCCTACCCCAGCCGGCCTACCCACCCCGCATTGTGTGACTTCACGCTGGAGATCGCGCACGGCGAATCCGTGGCTCTGGTCGGGCCCTCGGGCGCCGGCAAGTCGACGGTATTTGAGCTGATGCTGCGCTTTTACGACCCGATCGCCGGCGCGATTCGGTTTGGTGGTGTGGACCTCCGCGATATGGCACTGGATAGCTGGCGCCAAAAGATCGCACTGGTGCCTCAGCAGCCCACGCTGTTCTCGGGGGATATCTTCTACAACATTGCCTACGGCGCTACCGAGCCAACCCAGGCGGCTGTGGAAGCCGCTGCGCAAATGGCCCACGCCCACGAGTTTATCCAGACACTCCCCGAGGGCTACCAGAGCCACCTGGGGGCGCAGGGTGTCCGGCTGTCCGGAGGACAGCGCCAGCGTATCGCGCTAGCCCGCGCCATTCTCAGCGACCCGGAGCTGTTGCTACTGGATGAAGCCACCAGCGCCCTCGACACTGAGAGCGAGTGGCACGTGCAGCAGGCGCTCACCGAAATCATGCAGGAGCGCACTACAATCATCATTGCCCACAGGCTCTCCACCGTGATCAACGCGGATCGCATCGTCGTAATGGATGAGGGACAAGTCATCGACAGCGGGCCCCACGATGAACTGATGAAGCGCTGCGAGCTCTATCAGCGCCTTGCTCGGCTGCAGTTCCAGACCGAGAACGCGAGTTAAGGCAGCCACAAAAAACCCCGCACTCGGCGGGGCTTTATTGGACCGTGAAGGGATCAGCTGAATTCGCGGATCAGGCCGCCAATGCTCTCTTTTGCGTCGCCAAACAGCATGCGAGTGTTGTCCTTATAGAACAACGGATTCTCGATACCCGCAAAGCCCGATGCCATTGAGCGCTTCAGCACAAACACGGTGCGCGCATCCGCCACGTTAATCACGGGCATACCGTAAATCGGCGAGGACTCCACCTCGCGCGCCGCGGGATTCACCACGTCATTCGCACCGATAACAATAGCGACGTCGACCATTTCCATGCGCGGATTGATCTCGTCCATCTCAAGAAGTTGGTCGTAGGGTACATCCGCCTCGGCAAGGAGCACGTTCATGTGACCCGGCATACGCCCTGCAACAGGGTGGATACCGAAGTTCACTTCACAGCCGTTGTTCTCAAGAAGCTCTGTAAGCTCTTTAACCACATGCTGCGCCTGCGCTACCGCCATGCCATAGCCCGGGATGATCGCCACGTTGGTCGCTGCCTCGAGCACGTAGTAGGCGTCGTCAACAGAGATCGGCTTGATCTCGCCCTCAACCACCGTCTCCTCGGTGGAGACACTGGCAAAGCCAGAGAACAGCACGTTAGAGAGCGAGCGGTTCATCGCCTTACACATGATCTGGGTCAGGATGATGCCCGAAGCACCCACCAGTGAACCCGCCACAATCAACGCATTGTTGTTAATCGCAAAGCCCGCTGCACACGCGGCCAAGCCCGAGTAGGAGTTCAGCAAGGCGATCACCACGGGCATATCGGCCCCGCCAATGGGGATCACCGCCATAATGCCAAATACCAGCGATAGTCCAATGACCATATAAAGCCATGTGGGGTCAGTGGGGTTCATGCAGAACATCGCTGCGCCGCCAACAATGCCCAAGACAACAAGGGAATTAACAATCTGCTGACCCGAGAAGGTGATGGCACCGCTACCGATGGTCTCGGAAAGCTTGCCGTAGGCGACCAGCGAGCCAGTGAGGGTCACGCCGCCGATCAGGATGGACAGCACGATAGTCACCAGTGTGAACGTGGTGGAATCCGGCGAGAGCGCCGCCCAACCGACGAGCAAAGATGCGGCACCACCAAAGCCGTTGAACAGCGCCACCATCTCTGGCATCGCCGTCATAGCGACTGCACGAGCAGCGATGGCACCAATGGCCCCACCCACCACCATGCCAGCGGCGATGTAAGTGAAGTCGACAATACCCTGGTCGAGCAACGCCGAAACGATCGCCACCAGCATACCGATAGAGGAAATCATGTTGCCGCGACGCGCAGTCGCTGGCGATCCCAGCATTTTTAGGCCGAAGATAAAGAGGCCAGCAGCAACAACGTAACCCAGTTGTGTGATCAATTCAGTCGTCATGATCAGTCCTCCTTCTTCTTGAAGAAGCCGAGCATTCGGTCGGTTACCATGTAACCACCCACGACGTTGATACTAGCGAGTGTCACGGCACCAACGCCCAACCACATCGCCACGTTTTCGTTACCCGTACCCGCCAGTGCGACTGCACCGACCACCGTAATGCCCGAGATCGCATTCGCACCCGACATGAGCGGGGTATGCAGCGTCGCTGGCACCTTATTGATTAATTCGAAGCCGAGGAAAATCGACAACATCAGAATAAACAGCAAATACTCTGCGCCGGACATATCAGTTGCCTCCCTCAATAATGTCTTTGATGGTGGGGTGAACAATTGCACCGCCATGGGTGATCACACAGCCGGGGAGAATGTCGTTCTCGAGGTCGAGCACAAATTGCTTGGCCTCCTCGTCCCAGGTGTCCTCGACGAGGTTGAACATGTTGCTCGCGTACATCTGGGTCGCATCGCGTGGAGCCAGATTAGCGAGGTTGGCGGTACCCACGATAGTCACACCGTTAACGTTCACCACCTCATCAGGAACTGAGCCTTCGACGTTACCGCCGGTTTCAGCGGCCATGTCGACAATCACAGAACCGGGGGACATACCCTCAACCATGTCGGCTGTGACCAATACCGGCGGCTTGCGGCCGAAGACCTGCGCCGTCGTGATCACCACATCGGAATCAGCAATCACCGCTTTCTGCGCCTGGCGCTGCATCTCCACCTGCTCGGGCGTCAATTCCTTGGCGTAGCCATCGGCCGTCTGCCCGGTATCACCCAAATCGATCTCCAGGAACTTTCCACCCAGAGATTCCACCTGTTCGGCCACAACCGGGCGCGTGTCAAACGCAGTGACCCGAGCGCCGAGACGCTTGGCGGTTGCGATGGCCTGCAGGCCGGCAACACCTGCACCGATGATGAACACCTTCGCAGGCTTCAGTGTGCCCGCTGGCGTCATCATCATGGGCATGATGCTGGGCATGTTATTAGCCGCCAACATCACCGCCATGTAGCCCGCGAGGTTTGCCTGGGAGCTCAGCGCATCCATCTTCTGGCTACGGGTTGAGCGAGGGATCATCTCCATGCTCACCGCTGTCACGCTCTGGCTGGCAAAGGCCTTGATCAGGTCTTTTTCGTTAAACGGGTCGAGGTAAGAGACGTGAATACAGCCGGCCTTAAGCTGGCTGATCTCATCCATCTCGGGCTTGCGCAGCCGGAGCACCATGTCCGCACTGCCAAGCAATGCTGACCGATCGGAACCGGTGCTGGCGCCCGCTGCTTCGTAGTCTGCATCGCTGATGCCGGCACCCGCGCCCGCACCCGACTCAACGACCACGTCCGCACCGAGCCGCACCAACTTTTTCACCGTCTCGGGAGTCGCAGAGACGCGATTCTCTCCCGGTTGGGTTTCACGGGGTATGACTAATTGCATAGTGAAGTTCGCCTGGTTTTCTGGGATCACCGCGATCCCGATGTTATTGGATTTCCAGTCGGCTGATTTTTGAGGCGGTCGCTTGGCAGGAGCAGTGCCCTACAGCGCCACTGGAGACGAGTCGGTGAAAGATCAGCCCGCGCGGAGTTTCAGAAGCGGATTGAGCCAGCGGTGTCGCAACCGAGTGAAGCGCAGGGGCGCGTCCAGCACCGCCAGACAGATACACTCTTCACCTTCCAGTGCGACCGGAGTGTGCTTGTCCCACCCCTCCCGAACGAGGAAATCACCCGGGTGGTACTCGCCGCTCTCATCGGCAAAGCCACCGCGCAGTACCAGCGTCATCTCGCTGCCACCATGGGTATGCTCGGGGATGCGACCACCCTCAGCGATGCGATACAACGCAAACTCGTGACTGGGGTCGCCGGTTTTGAGATAACTGATACTCAGGGATTGTGTGACACGCTTCCACACCAGATCGGCGTAATCGCCGTTGATCAGGCGGTCCAGCAGGCCCGGAAGCTGCGTGTCGGATGCTTCATTAGGCGCGTATCGTAGCGGTTCGGGATCGTCGAGGCGCGCCATGACCGACTCGAGTACCGATTCGCCCACAGGCTGCGGATCCAAACGCTCAAGGTGTGCACCGCCGACGTCCTCTAACCTGTCGACCAACTGCCGACAGCGCTGGCAGTAACTCAGATGCGCCGCCACACAGGCTGACTGCGCCACAGGCAGAGCGCCAGCCGCGTATTCTAAATGTAAATCCATTGGGGGGTGATGATGAGCCATCGCTATTTAATCCAAACCACTCTCATGTACGTTGACGTTACGAGCGTCACACGCAAACGGTTTACTTCCCAACACTAATAAAACTGTGACTTTCTGAGGAATTGCCGTCGCCATTTAAGCCTCCATCAGCCCTTGGAGCTTCTGGATAGCAAGGCGCACCCGCGATTTGACTGTGCCAAGCGGCAAATCGAGCTCTGCCGCGGCCTCGGAGTGCGATTTACCCTCCATGTAGACCTTGGCAAGGATTTGCGCCTGATCGGGCGGCAAATCGCCCATCAACTCACGGACCCGCTCGGCTCCACGGCGGGTATGCAAGACCACGAAGGACTCCTCCTCCTCGCTTTCCAGCTCGAAGTCATCGGAAGCCAGTGGCGTATCAAACTTCTGCAAACGCCGGAACATATCGGTCCTGCAGTTGCGCGCAATGGTGTAAACCCAGGTCGATGCCGCAGCCTTTTCCGGGTTATAGCCACCCGCTTTTTGCCAGACCTTAAGCATCACTTCCTGCACCAGCTCATCGGCATGGGACGCAGACAAACTCGAGCCTGAGAGGGCAAACGCCTTGATCAACGGGGCAAAATGGCGGAAAAAGCGCGTGAAGGCGCTCCGGTCCTGGCTTTCGCCAACCAGCACCAGCGCTTCGCTCCACTCATCCGTGCGGCGGCCTGTCGGCACGTTCCATTTCCCGTTACCGTTCGCCGCAGGGGCTTTACCTACGTCATTATTGATTGCCATAAAAGGTCAAACCATCATCCCGGAGGGATAGGATACACGCAGTGGGAACACCTTGATACCTCGCCAACACCTTATTTCTCGCAGATTTGAGCCGATCGATTACTGCCAAGGGCTACCTAGTCGCGTTGATCCGTCACTCTATAGCAGCCGTAAGACCCTCTAACCTATTCCCTGTCTGGTGGCCGGAGGTCGTCGGCAATGCACATTGCAGTCATTGGAGCGG
Organism: Luminiphilus sp.; assembly: GCA_024638905.1. Classification (GTDB taxonomy): domain Bacteria; phylum Pseudomonadota; class Gammaproteobacteria; order Pseudomonadales; family Halieaceae; genus Luminiphilus. The sequence goes on along the minus strand of JAHEJH010000013.1, from coordinate 10,336 downwards.
GCATCTCCGGGCTGGGGTGCGCCCATCAGCTCGTCAAACGCGGTCACCGTGTTGAGATATTCGAAGCCCGGGACCGTATCGGTGGCCACACCGCCACCTATGATGTGCAAATCGGTACCCGTCGCTTCGCAATCGACACCGGCTTTATCGTCTATAACGATCGCAACTACCCGAGCATGATCGACTTGTTCAGCGAGCTGGGTGTCGCGAGTAAGCCGACCTCGATGGGTTTCTCTGTCTGCGACGAGACAAGCGGACTCGAATACGCCGGCAACAACCTCAACACCCTGTTTGCTCAGCGCGGCAATCTGCTCTCGCCCAGCTTTCTCAACATGATCCGAGAGATCCTGCGCTTTAACAAACTCGCGATCGCGGACCTGGAGAGCGGCAAACTCCCTCAGGATCAGACGCTGGGTGAGTATCTCTCGCGTCACGGCTTTAGCGCGCATTTCAGTCGTAGCTATTTACTGGCGATGACGTCTGCGATCTGGTCGGCAGACTTTGAGGACGCGCAGGACTTTCCGGTAGAGTTTTTTATCCGCTTCTTCCGCAACCACGGTTTGCTGTCACTCAAAGATCGGCCGCAGTGGCGGGTGGTAGAGGGTGGCAGCCGGGAATATCTCGCGCCCCTCACGCATCGGTTTTCGGACTCTATTCGCACCCGCATGCGCGTGGAAAAAATCCTCCGTCCACCGGGCAGACCGGTTGTGGTGCACTTCACAAATGGCCTCCAGCGAGAGTTTGATGAGGTCGTCATAGCCACCCACTCGGACGAGGCGCTCGGCATGCTCGGTGACCCGACCGAGTCGGAGAGGTCGGTTCTTGGGGCGCTGCCCTACCGGGATAACGAGGTGATTCTGCACACCGACACAAGGCTACTACCCAAGACGCAGCGCGCCTGGTCGAGCTGGAACTACCGGTTAAAACCCGGCAACGGGCGCGCCACCGTCACCTACAACATGAATATTTTGCAGGGACTGGATGCACCCGAGACCTTCTGCGTAACGTTGAATGACACTGCTTCGATTAACCCTCACCGTATCCTAGGCCGCTTTAATTATGCACACCCTCAGTTCACCCTGGCGGGTATGGAAGCCCAGCAACGGTGGGGTGACATCAACGGGCTTAAGGGCACATGGTTCTGCGGCGCGTACTGGCAAAATGGCTTCCACGAAGATGGCCTAAGCAGCGGGCTGCGGGTGGCCGAGAGCCTGTGCGCCGCCGCGCAGATGGCGGCGTGACGGCCAAACTTTACTCGGGCACCCTTCGCCACGCCCGCTACTCCCCCAAAAAACACGCCTTCTCCTACAAGGTGTTCATGCCCTTTGTAGAGCTGGAGACTCTCCCTGAGCTCACTGCACGCCTGCCCTTATGGTCAACCAAGCGGTGGGCACCCGCACGTTTCCTCCGTAGCGATTTTCTGGGCGCACCCGAGCTGCCGCTGGCCGACGCCGTTCGCCAACGCATTAAGCAAGAAACGGGTAAAGACCACGCCGGCCCGGTTTATCTGTTAGCTAACTGGCGGTACTTCGGCTACCAGAACAACCCCATTGCCGTGTATTACTGCTACGACGCCCAAGGTAAGCAGCTTGAATATGTGGTGGCGGAAGTCACCAATACACCTTGGGGTGAACGCCACAGTTACGTACTCGAAGCGCCTGATGCAGATCAGCCTCTGGCGACAGAGTTCCAGAAAGCGCTCCACGTCTCGCCTTTCAACCCCATGAACATGACCTACCGCTGGTACAGCAATGTTCCCGGGGATGATCTCAATATTCAGATTACGCTTTTCGAGGAGGGTCAGCGTATTTTCGACGCCGTGCTGTCTCTCGCCGCAGAGCCGCTCACCGCTCGCAGCGCACGCCGCGCGATCCTCGCCTACCCGTTTATGACGATCAAAGTCGCCGCCGGGATTTACTGGGAGGCCTTGCGCCTGTTTTTAAAAGGCGTCAGCCTGCATGCTCATCCGAAGCGAACGCACTAACGTAACCGTCGACTCCACGCGGTAGAAGAAAGAGGGTCCACATGAGCGGATACAGCGTCAAAAACATCTCCAAGTTGCCCATGCTGTTTCCGGAGAAACAGGGCGGGCTGGCGCGCTCGCTGATGCTCAAGGTGCTGGCCAAACTTCAGGTGGGATCCCTCACAATCAAAGAACAGGGCGAGACACTGGTCTTTGGGGAAAAGACCGATCCCTCCGCACCCCATGCCGAGGTGCACGTCCATGACAAAGATTTATATCGCCGGATTCTCACCGGCGGCGGCATCGCAGCCGGCGAAACCTACATCGAGGGCCTGTGGAGCAGCCCCGATCTGACTTCAGTGACCCGCGCTTTCAGCGCTAACCTAGCCATGCTGGGCGCCATGTCAGACCGGCAGAATCTGTTGGCGAAAACCGCGCTGAAGCTAAGCCATTGGGCGCGACGCAATACCTCTACCCGCTCCAGGGAAAACATTGCCGCCCACTATGATCTGGGGAATGATTTTTTCTCGCTGTTCCTCGACCCCAGCATGATGTATTCGTCGGCGGTCTTCCCCACGCCACAGAGTGATCTCGCCGCCGCGTCACAACACAAGCTTCATTTGATCTGCGAGGATCTTGAGCTCAAGCCCGAGGATCATCTGATCGAGATTGGCACGGGCTGGGGCGGCATGGCGATCTATGCCGCCGAGCACTATGGCTGTCGGGTTACGACCACCACCATCTCCCGGGAGCAGTTTGAGTACACGGTCGACGCCGTCGCCCAACGCGGCCTGCAAGACCGCATCACGGTGCTCTTCGATGATTACCGCGACCTCACCGGCAAGTTTGACAAGCTGGTGTCCATCGAGATGATCGAGGCGGTCGGGCATCAGTTTTATGACACCTACTTCCAGACGGTCAGCCGACTACTGAAGCCACACGGTAAAGCAGTCATCCAGGCCATCACCATGACCGATCAACGCTATGAGCAGGCGCGAGACTCGGTGGACTTCATCAAGCGTTACATTTTCCCGGGCGGATGCCTACCCTCGATCACCGTCATCAGTGATGCGCTGGCACGCATGACAGATATGCAGATGAGTCACCTGCGCGACATTACCCAAGACTACGCCGACACACTCAACGCCTGGCACGAAGGTTTCCTTGAGGAGCTTGACCGAGTGCGCGGCATGGGCTTTGACGATCGGTTTATCAATATGTGGCGCTACTACCTCAGCTATTGCGAGGGGGGCTTCCGCGAGCGCATTATTGGCACCTATCAAATCACCATGACCAAGCCGGGGTACCGCCCCGCCTGATCTATCGCCTATGCTGCTGTCCCTCGCGCCGATCGCGCTGCTGGTTTTACTGCTCTCTGCCTCGGTGGCGCTGTTTGGCTCGGATGCGTCCTACGGACCCAATCAAGTTGCACTGATCATTGCCTCGGCCGCCACCATGCTGGTGGGCTGGCGCCGCGGCATGAGTTGGCAGGCGATTCAGGACGGCATGGTCGGCGCGATTACCGTCTCGATCATGCCCATGATGATTCTGCTCTCTGTAGGAGCGCTGATCGGCAGCTGGATTATCAGTGGCACCGTCCCGGGCATGATCTATTACGGGGTGCAGCTGCTGGACCCCGGTTTCTTTTACGCGGCATCCGCCGTCATCTGTGCGCTGGCGTCATTGAGCCTCGGCAGCTCGTGGACCGTCGCAGGGACACTGGGCATCGGCCTCATGGGCATCGCCACCACCTACTCGCTGTCGCCCGCTATCACGGCCGGTGCTGTGATCTCGGGCGCCTATTTTGGCGACAAACTCTCGCCGCTCTCAGATACCACCAATCTGGCCGCCGCAGCGGTGGGCGTCGATCTTTTTGAGCACATCAAAAACATGCTCTGGACGACCCTGCCCGCCTTCATTGCAGCACTGGTGATTTTTTCTTTCATCGGCAGTGAGGGCGCCGCCACCCCCGAGAACATCACCGAGATCCGCACTGCCTTAGCCAACCAATTTACGATCTCCCCCTGGGTTCTCTCGCCTCTCGCAATGATGCTGGCGCTAATCTATTTCCGGGTACCCGCCTACCCCGCCATCTTGATATGCACCCTCTCGGGCACGCTCTATGCCGCCGCCTTTCAGACAGACGTGGTGCGCGCGCTAGCACTTGCCAGTCACGCAGACTCGCCGGCACCCCTGATTCAGGGGCTCTGGATGGCGCTGTTCTCGGGATATCAGTCACCCGAGGGCATGGGCGAGCTCAGCAAACTGCTCGACAAGGGCGGCTTGGCCAGCATGCTGAACACCATCTTTCTCATTCTGACTGCGATGACCTTCGGCGGGATGCTCGACAGCACGGGCATTCTGCGGCAGCTGCTTGATCAGGTCCTGCGAGGCGTGAAACGTACCGGGGATCTGATACTGGCCACCGTGGGAGGCGGTTTCATCACCAATGTGCTCGCCGCTGATCAGTTTCTCGCTATCACGTTGCCCGGCCGCCTGTTTATGCCTGCCTACGATGACCGCGGGCTGAACCGACTCAGCCTGTCCCGCACGCTGGAAGATTCCGCCACCCTCACCTCAGTGCTGATCCCCTGGAACACCTGCGGCGCGTTTATGGCGGCAACGCTGGGCGTTGCGACATTCGAATACGCGCCCTATGCGCTGTTCAATCTGATTTGTCCCGTGCTGGCGGTGATCTTCGGCTACCTGATGATCGCGCAGCCCCCCGCCGAGGCGGCCAGCGCATGACGGCCCCGCAATGGGATTTTGCCGATCCTTATTTGTGGCCGGTCACCGTTGAGGCGGCGCATATCGACGCGCTCGCCCACACCCGGAACACTCACTATGTTGAGTGGTGCATGGACGCCGCATGGGCGCACACCACTGCGCTCGGTTTGGGAGCCGAGGACTACCAGCGCCTCGACCGCGCCATGGCACTGACTCACGCTGAGTACGATTATCTGAAAGCAACCCGGGCGGGCGATCAATTACTAGTGGGCACCTGGATTACGGAATGGGCGGGCAAGATGAAAATGACACGTCGACTGCAGGTGGCCTGTGAGCGAACTGGCGAAACCGTTTTTCGTGGCGTCCTGGAGTTTGTGTGTATCGAGATATCGACAGGTGCCCCTAAAAGGCCGCCCAAAGAATTTATCGACATTTACGGCCCGATCATCGCTACAGCAGCGCCAGCAAAACAATAATCACCACTGGGTCTCACTCGGCGAGGAGGCTAAAAAATGCGCCTTAGATCACGCCCTATCCCAGCCGAAGCTGATGGTCTCCGCGACACCTTCAACGCCCAACTTCAAGGCGAGCAACCGATCCACACCCAGCGCAACTCCGGCGCACTCCGGCAGGCCGTGACGGTGAGCGGCCAGCAGGCGTCCATCAATGGGGCGCAGCGGCAGCCCGCGCTGCTGCCGACGAGTGTTCTCGGCGTGCAACTGCGCGGCAAGCGCGTCGGGGTCGATTTGCTCCCAGTATCCGTTGGCTAACTCTTTCCCGTTCAGATAGCACTCAAAGCGCGCGGCAACGTCGACATCGCCCATGGGGATGCACCGTGCCATGGCCGCCTGCGACAATGGAAAATCCGTGACAAACACCATCCCCCAATCACTGATCTCGGGCTCGATACAGTGGCTCATCAGTAAATCGAGTACGGCATCACGGTCGAGACTCTCCGGCAGCACACCGATCCGGGATTGGGCGAGATCAGTGAGTCCCGTCAAACTGGTCTGCTCATCCAGAGGGTCCACACCGAGCAGTTCAATAAAAAGGGCTCGATAGGGCCAGATCTGCCAGCCATCCGATTTCAGAACGATGCCCAACAATTCGGCGACCTCTCGCATCAAAGCGGCGTGGTCCGAGCCGACCCGATACCACTCGAGCAGGGTGAATTCGGGATTATGATGACGGCCCGCCTCACCCTGGCGAAATGCTTTGCAGATCTGAAAAATATCGCCGGCGCCGGCTGCCAAAAGGCGCTTCATTGCGCTTTCTGGTGAGGTTTGCAGGTACCTATCCGGTTCGTCAGCCTCGCCAGGCAGCCTGAAAGCATCGATGCCGGCGTCAGGAATAGTGCCTTGGGAAAGCAGCGGGGTGTCGACTTCCAGCACACCGCGATCGACAAAGAACCGGCGCAGCACCCGCAGTAATTCTGCCCTCGCGGCGAGGCTCTCCGGCGACGCTGAGGGAAACCATTCACTCACGGATCAGTCACTCACGGATCAGTCACTCACGGATCAGTCGCTCAAGGATCAGTCGCTCGCGGGTCAGCTTTTGCTGGCGCGACTCACATATTCACCGGTACGGGTATCAACGCGGATGACCTCACCCTCGGTGATAAATAGCGGCACCCGCACCACCGCTCCCGTGCTCAAGGTAGCTGGCTTGCTGCCCCCCTGCGCCGTATCTCCCTTCAGGCCCGGGTCGGTCTCGGTGATTTCCAGCTCGATGAAATTGGGAGGTATCACGGCCAGCGGCGTGCCGTTGTAGAGCGTGATTTCGTACCGCTCCTGCTCTTTGAGCCACTTCTCGGCTTCACCCACCGCATCACGGTCAGCACCGAACTGCTCGTAAGTTGAGGGGTCCATAAAGTGCCAGAACTCGCCGTCGGTATAGGAATACTCAAGGTCCACGTCCATGACGTCGGCCCCCTCGAGGGTGTCTCCTGATTTAAAGGTACGCTCCCACACGCGCCCGGACTTGAGGTTGCGGAGTTTGACGCGGTTGAATGCTTGCCCCTTCCCGGGCTTGACGAACTCGTTCTCAAGGATGGAACAAGGGTCGCCGTCGAGCATGACCTTCAGGCCGGGCTTGAATTCGTTGGTTGAGAAGTTTGGCATCGTCGACGACCCGCTGAGCAAAAACGCGATCATACCTTAGGGCATGAGCTCTAAGCATCATCAGGCGCTAAGGCCCGAAGTTCAGGTATCGACGAATTCGCCCTCACTGCCCAGCAGGTAACACACCCCATCGAGACCGCAGTGGGTGACCTCAATGGGGCTCGCGGCGCGCACCGCGGGTTTCGCGTGGAACGCCACGCCCAAGCCTGCCATCGCCATCATGTCGAGATCATTGGCGCCATCACCCACGGCGATACAGGCGTCAACGCCAATGCCCAAGCGGGTGGCGAGGGCATGTAAGGCCACCGCCTTGTGCTCTCGATTGACGATAGGCGGCACCACTCTGCCGGTGACTTTGCCGGATTCGATCTCCAGCGTATTGGCCACCACCTCGTCAAATCCGTAGTCCGCCTGCAGCCGCTCTGCGATCGGCATAAAGCCGCCAGAGAAAATCGCCAGCGTCATCCCTTGGGCCTTGAGTGTGGTGGTCATTTCCCGCAGGCCCTCCTTCACCGGCAACCGGTCAGCCAAGTCCGCAATCGCGCTCGCATCAAGGCCCTTCAGGAGCGCAAGCCGGGTGCGATAACTCTCATCAAAGTCGAGCTCACCGCGCATCGCCTGAGCCGTGATCTCAGCAACTTGTTCGCCGACACCTGCCGCCGCCGCGAGCTCATCAATGACCTCGCAGTCAATGAGCGTGGAGTCCATATCAAAAACCGCCACCCGATATGACTGACATCGCGCCGCACGCGGCTGCAGTGCGATGTCGACGCCATGTTCATCAGAAAGGGCTCGTAGGCTTGAGGAGAGGCCCTCAGTATCGGCGCTGCTGACCAGCAGATTGTGAACAGTGCGACGATCAGACAGTGTGACCGGCACCGGCACATTGCGGGTTTCGATCACTTCAGCATCTGCTGCCTGAACGACTTCAGCGACCCGATTCACCTCCAGCGCCACTCCCTGGGGCACCATCAGTACAATCATGTGCGTCGCATTCACCACGGGGTTCTCTATCAGGTCGAAGAACGAAGAAGATGTGCCGCTATCGTCCTAAAGCGGCATGTGGTGAGTTTATACTGATCTCGGCGTCACCGGAGGTTCTCTTTGGAGCAACTATTGCAACGTTTGCGTAATCAGCCGCTGTCGCAGCAACTGGCGCTAGCGGCAGCAGGCTGCTGCCTGCTAGCCACACTGACGCTGGTTGGGGTGGCCGCGCAATCGACGCAATCCATTCAAAACGTGACGCTGGCCGAGCACGCCGATGCCGCCGTGCGACAGCTTGCCAGTCGCGCCGGCACCGAGCTGGCCACCGGGGACCGGCTGCGATTGGTAACCGAGCTGCAATTTTATACTGACCAAACCCTGTTCGCCGCAGCGAGGGTGCTAGATGTGGAAGGTCTGGAAATCGCCACCCGAGGCGCGATACCGGCTGATGCAAAGGCGCACCGATATCCGGTACTGATCGACGGTGATACAGCGGGAAACGTTGAGCTGTATCTGGATTTGGCTGAACAACGCGCAGCTCGAGAGACCCTGATCTGGGGTTTGATCGCGCTGTCTGTGCTCTTAAGCACCGCGGTGTATGCCCTGACGAGACCCATGGGTCAGCGACTGGCCAGTAACATCAGCGAGGCGGTGGCCCAGTTGGATGCCATCACAGAGGAGGGCTCAACCTCCGTCAATGAAGTCCGCAAGTTGCGAGACCACATCAACGCGCTACCGCTGCACTTGCTGAAGTCCCGTGACATCGAGGAGTCGGATGAGGCGCACTACAGCGACACCGCGATTCTCTGCATCGCACTGAAACACTTGCCCGCCTACCTCGACACACTGGATGAGTCACGCCTGCAAGGCTATGTCTCCAGCCTGCATCGCATGGCGTATGGTAGTGCCGGTTTTTACGGCGGGGATCTCAGTGTGATCCGCCAGTTTGGACTGGCGATCTATTTCTCGGGGTCCCATGCAGCGGGGTCACCCGTGTTACGTGCGGCCAGTTGCGCCTGGCTTTTGTCTCGCTGTAGCGAAACTGCTGAGAAGCATGAGCGGCTCTCGTTTACCCCGGGCATGGCGATCGGTATCAGTGAACTGGGGCGCGGCGATGACGAAGACATCTACCCCGGCCTCTACACACAGGCAACACTGGATGACTTGTTGGCGCTCGCCCAGCAAGATCTGGATGGCATTTTGTTGTCGTCTCGAGCGGCAGAAGATACGGGTCTGACCGCGCGCATTGGCATTGATGTCATCGACGAGCAGTGGATGGCGCTCGGCGATATCAGCGGTAGCCACCTCGATCTGCTCGAGCGGCAACTGCTCATTCTGCAACGCGCCATTGCGCCCAGCGACGACGGTACGCCGCAGGGATTTCTACCTTTCTAGCAACTGGTCAAGCAAGCGAGTCAGTCCGTCACTACTTCCAGACGCGTCACCCGCTGATAGCCTTTCGGAAGCTTGCTACCCCGGCGCCCCCGCTCCCCGCGGAAGTGCTCCAGCTCGGACCACTTGAAGTTGCGGTAGTGACCACCCGAGGTCACCTGAAGGGTATCGCCCTCAGTGACCACGCAGAGTCCGGCCACAAACTCCTCCCGTGCCGCCGCGCGAGCAGACGGGATACCGATCAATTTATTGCCCTTGCCCCGCGCCATCTCCGGCAGTTCCGCCAGCGGGAACACCAGCATCCGTCCCTCATTAGTGGCCACCACTACCAGCGGCTCTTCGCCTTGGGCAATGGCTGCCGGTGGCAACACCTGAGCGCCCTTGGGCAGAGTGAGCACTGCTTTGCCAGCCTTGTTTTTCGCCTGCAGCTGCCCGAATTGCACCACAAATCCGTAGCCCGCATCGCTCGCCAGCAAGTAGCGATCCCCCTCTGCACCGGTCAACAGCCCCTCGAAGGTGGCGCCGGATGGCGGGTTGATACGTCCTGTCAGGGGCTCTCCCTGACCGCGGGCGGAGGGTAACTGATGTGTCGGCAAGGTATAGGCTCTGCCCGTCGAGTCGAGCACCACCGTCGGCAGATTCGATTTACCGCGGGAAGCAAAACGGAAACCATCACCCGATTTGTAACTGAGCGATGCCGGGTCAATGTCGTGGCCCTTTGCCGCACGAATCCAGCCCTTTTCGGACAACACAATCGTCAGCGGATCCGCGGTGGTCAGCTCCAGCTCACTGAAGGCCTTGGCTTCCTCGCGCTCAGTGATGGGCGCTCGGCGGTCGTCACCGTGAGTCTCAACCACGGCTTTCAGCTCGCGCTTGATCAAGGTCTTGAGCCGCGCATCACTGCCCAGGGTTTTCTTCAACCCGTCGCGCTCCTCCGCGAGCTCATCCTGCTCACCGCGGATTTTCATTTCTTCAAGCTTGGCGAGGTTACGCAGCTTCAGATCAAGGATGGCTTCTGCCTGCACATCGGAGATCTTGAAGGTTTTCATCAGCACCGCTTTGGGCTCATCCTCCTCGCGGATAATGCGGATGACTTCATCGATGTTGAGAAAAGCAACGAGGTAACCCTCGAGAATATGGAGTCGGCGCT
>JAHEJH010000127.1 GCA_024638905.1 Luminiphilus sp. | reverse complement strand
CCGCATTGCCGAGCGCGCGGGGGCCTTTGGTATGCCAGCTGAAGTGGTCGATGGCAGCGATTTTTTTGCGATGTACGATGCCTGTCAGCGGGCCATCACCCGTGGCCGAGAAGGCGGTGGGCCCACGGCAATCGAAGCGGTGTGTAATCGCTACTACGGGCACTTCGAAGGTGATCCTCAGGCTTACCGGGATCAGGACGAGCTCGAAGCAGAACGAGGGGTAAGTGATCCACTCCCTCGTTTCTTGGCAGACCCCAGAGCCGCCGCGTTGACTGAGGAAAAGATCGCCGAAATCGACGCCGCCATCCTTGAAGAAATTGATCGTGGCTTTGAGGTCACCTATGCCGCCGCCGATCCGACGCCAGATAAGCTATATACCGATGTGTATATCCACTACGAGGGGAGGCTTCAGTGATGAAAATGTCGATTCGTGAAGCGATTAACCAGACCCTCCATCAGGAGATGGAGCGCGACGAGCGAGTAATTGTGCTCGGGGAAGACGTGGCCAGTGATCAGGGCGGTGTGTACGGCATTACCGATGGGCTGCCCGCCAAGTTTGGCCTGCACAGGGTGATCGACACACCGATTACCGAGTCTGCGATTGTGGGTGCTGCAGGTGGTGCGGCGTTGACGGGGCTACGCCCGGTTGCAGAGCTCATGTTTGTCGATTTTTTGGGCGTGTGCCTTGACCAGATCCTGAATCAGATTGCCAAGTTTCGCTATATGTTTGGCGGCCAGGCGCGCACGCCAGTGGTGATACGCACCATGATAGGCGCCGGCACCGGCACGGGCCCGCAGCACTCGCAGACCCTTTACCCGCTGTTGGCCGCGATACCGGGCATCAAAGTGGTGACCCCGGCTAATGCCGCCGATGCCAAGGGGCTGCTCACCACGGCGATCCGCGATGATGACCCCGTGATCTTCTGCGAACATAAGGCGCTCTATATGGATGAGTGTGAGGTGCCCGAGGGTGAGTACCTGCTACCTTTCGGTCAGGCGCGCACCGCTGTTGAAGGCTCGGACATCACGATCGTGGGCATGTCGCGCACGGCAGTGATTGCTGAACAAGCCGCTGCCCAGCTGGCGCAAAGAGGTATCAGCGCTGAGGTTATTGATCTGCGCACGCTGTCACCGCTGGATGAGGGCTCGGTGCTTGAGAGCCTCGCCAAAACCGGGCGTTTGGTGGTGGTGGATGAATCGAACCCATACTGCAGTATGGCTTCGGAGATCGCAGGCTTGGTGGTGGAGCGCGGTTTCGATACGCTTGACGCGCCCGTTAAGCGGGTGACGTCACCCCACACGCCGGTGCCGGCGACGCCCTGCCTCGAGGCCAACTATGTGCCCAGCGTGGAGCGGGTAATGGCGGCGGTAGAGGAAACGCTGTCTTATTAATAAGAATAGAAGAAGCGACTAAGAGATGATCACAGTGAAAGATCTGACGCGGCGAATAGGTCTGATGATGGCCGCCGCAGTGTTGGTGCCGCTAGCTAATGCGGCGCCCTCCAGTACGGGGATGCCCACTGACGGGGCAACGACAGAGGTGGCCGATGGGATGGCGCTGTATCAGGAACATTGTGCTGCCTGTCACGACGGGCAGGTCCCGCGTGCCCCACACATGATCACCTTCTCTACGATCGGTGCCGACACCATCTTGAACGCGATGAATAACGGCGTCATGCGCGCTCAGGCCTCGGCGTTATCGGCGACGGAGCGCGAGGTGCTGGCGGGTTTTCTGGCCGGAGAAGCCATGGCGCCGCCGAAACCGATTTTGGCCTGCGCTGACCCGATGGGCGAACTCGCCAGTAGCGACGCAACAGCCATGCAGGGCTGGGGTGGTAATGCTGAAAACCACCGCCATAGTGATGGCGCAGGGCTAGACCGTAACAACGTAGATCAGCTCGCACTCAAATGGGTGTTTGCCTATCCGGGCGCCCTGCGAGCACGCTCACAACCCTTAGTGCATGACGGCGTGATCTTTGTTGGTTCGCAGTCAGGCGATATTTACGCGCTAGATCTCGAATCAGGATGCGCGCACTGGACCTACTCGGCCGGCGCCGAGGTCCGTAGCAGCCTGTCCCTCGGTCTGGTGCCGGGCCGCGACGACCCGGTGCTTTACATGGGTGATTTCAGCGCCACGGTGCACGCCATTGATGCGAGTGATGGCTCCTTAGTGTGGCGCGCGTCAGTGGGGGATCATCCCGACGCGACCATCACCGGTTCTCCCAAGCTTCACGACGGGAGCCTCTACGTGCCTATCTCCTCCTCAGAGTGGGCAACCGCAGCCGATCCCGGTTATGCCTGTTGTACCTTCCGAGGTGGCGTCGCATCTGTCGATGCGGCGTCGGGCGAGCTGAATTGGCGCGCCCATGTGATCGAAGAGCCTGCGGTAGAAACGGGTGAGACGAATCCCTTTGGTGCTGCGCGAAAAGGCCCTGCGGGTGCCCCGGTATGGAACAGCCCAACTATCGATGCCGAGCGCGGCGTGCTCTATGTCGGTACGGGAGAGGCCTACACCTCGCCAGCAGCGGATACGAGTGATGCGGTATTGGCGTTTTCTTTGGCCACCGGCGAGCGTCAGTGGGCGAAGCAGCTGCTGGGGGGAGATGCCTGGAATATGGCGTGCTTTATTGGCGAGGCAGCTAACTGCCCGGAGGAGGACGGACCTGATCTCGACATTGGTGCCTCGACAGTACTGTGGTCCGGCGGCGAGCGCGATTACTTGCTGGTGGGTCAGAAGAGCGGCGATGTTTACGCCCTCGACCCTGACAAGGGCGGTGCCGTTGCCTGGCATAACAAAGTCGGCCGCGGTGGCTTCCTTGGGGGTGTCCACTGGGGCATGTCAGCGAACGGCGACTCTTTGTTTGTGCCGATCGCTGATACGACGATTACCGGGCGCTTCACCGGGCCGGTTTCTCCCGGTATCCATGCGCTCGACCCGACCTCTGGCGAAGTGCGCTGGTACACGCCCAGCGTCGCTGACTGCGAGGGCAAGTCGCCAATACCCGTCTGTGATCAAGGTATGTCTGCCGCGATTACCAGCACCGACCAGCTGGTATTTGCTGGCAGTCTTGACGGTAATCTCAATGTCTACGACAGCCTCTCGGGAGAGATCCTCTGGTCATTCGACACCTTCGGTGACTTCGATTCGGTATCGGGCGATACCGCATTGGGGGGCTCCATCGAGTCTGACGGCCCCGTGCTGTACAAGGGGCATGTGCTGATCAATTCCGGGTACCAGTTCGGTGCCCGCATGCCCGGCAATGCACTGATGGTCTTTTCATTGCCGCCTAAGGCGGACCTTGTAAGGAGTACTCGCAGTGAGTAAGAGCCTGGATGCGGTGACGATTCCCAAGTGGGGCATTGAAATGACTCAAGGCACGATTGTCGCCTGGCATAAAGCTGAGGGAGACACCGTGAAGGCTGGTGAAGAAATCGTCGACATCGAAACCGACAAAATTGTGAACAGTTTTGAGGCGAGAAGCTCCGGCACGTTGGTGCGAATCCTGGCCGAGGTAGGTGAGGAGTTGCCGGTTGGCTATTTAATCGGCGTGATCGCATCTGAAGTCGTGACAGACGATGCGATTGAAGCGTTTATCGCCGCACAGATCAGTGACGAGGATACCGTTTCCGAGGAAGAGACAAACTCTGCGTCCCCCGAGGTCCATATTGCTAAGACTGATCGCGCTTCGGCTACGCGCATTGCGCCCGCTTTACGTCGAAAGTTAGAGAGATCAGGCATTGACCCTGAGCAAATAGAGGGATCCGGGCCGGAAGGGCGTATCACTAAAGAGGATGTTGACCGAGCTATCGGTTGATCCTTTTTTAAGTGGCTTTCAGTTAGGGCATAGATCTATCTGTGCTGCGCCTTCCTGAGCGGCCTTCAACGTCATCGCATTGAACACGTAGTCGACTTCACCTTCGGGGGTGAAGTAGGTGACAGCGCCTTCACCCAGAAACAGCATCTCGGTTTCCACCACGCAATGCGCATCGCTGTGCTCGGCGAACACTGGTTCAAAGCCATAGGTTCCGGCAGGGGCGGTACCCACATCGTAGATCAACTCGCCACTCAGAATAAAAAACTGGCCGGTACCTTCGTGCCGATGCGCCTGAAATCGTGCCCCGGGATCCATGTGCACATAGAGCGCCCACTGCCCCGTTTTTTCGCAGATCCGGAGAATTTTGAACTGGGTACCGCCACCCACATCCAGCCACGCGAGCTCGTGAATGTTGGCGAGCAGGTCGCCTGCAGGTGTCGTGATAATGGGTGCATTCATGAGATTCGCCTCAAGATTTATCGGGTAGCGTGAAGGCAATCAGGTAATCGCCCGGGGGCGTGCCCATGGCGGCGTGCCCGCCTGCGGCGATCACCACGTACTGTTTACCGTTCTCGCTGAGCTGGTAGGTAATGGGCAGGCCATGTCCCGAAGTCGGCAGTCGGCCTTTCCAGAGTTCTTCCCCGGTGTCCGTTTCGAAGGCACGCAGGAAATGATCGGTGGTCGCGCCAATGAAGGTGAGACCACTGGCCGTGCTCACCGGGCCACCGAGATTAGGGGATCCTTGGATGTA
>JAHEJH010000122.1 GCA_024638905.1 Luminiphilus sp. | reverse complement strand
CGGCTCTTCGGAGATCATGCGGGAGCTAGTCGCGAGATCGATTCTCGGTCGATAACAACCGGGCGAGCGGCGCTGTAACGTCTCGTCTCTTTGCCCCACAGCGCAAGCCCGTCCCTTGCCGGGACGGGCGTTTTCTCAACTCACAACCTACCCACCCGGGGACTGCTATGAGCCATCCTTCCTGTCGACGCCCCTCGCTGTTCATCTCGGCCTGCATTTGGGTCACTGCCACTCTCCTCGGCCACACCGGTCCCGCCACTGCCACTGAGGCCGAGCTTACGATGATTATTGATAATCACTGGCGGTGGACGCTGGCGCAGTATCCAGAGCGGCGACTCGAGTACGGCGATCGGTCGGGGAATGTCCAGTGGACAGACATGAGTCTTGATGCGTTCCAGAAACGCTACGAGGATGAGGGGCGGTTCGTTCAGCGCCTCGAGCAAATTGAACCCGCCACTCTCTCTGCAGACGCCCAGGTCAACCGCGCCATGCTACTCAGGCAATTGCGAGACAACCTCACCGAATATGAAGACGGCCTTTACCTGATCGCCCTCGACATGCGGTCCGGCCCGCAGCATCGGCACAGCATGATTGACACCCTGCCCATGGATAGCGCGCAGGATCACGAGGACTGGCTGAACCGGCTGCGCGGCTTGCCCGAGCAGTTGGCCCAGTACCAAGCGCTGTTGTCAGAGGGCATCAGCCGGGACCGAACGCAGGCGCAGATTGTGATGTCGCGCGTGCCGTCGCAAGTCGCCAATCTCATCACCGATCAGGCGAACGAGAGCCCCTTTTATCGCGCCTTTGCCACAATGCCGGAAGACATCGACCCCGACACCCGGGCATGGCTCCAGTCCGCTGCCGCGACGATTATTGAAGACCAAATCAATCCCGCCCTGCAGGCACTGCTCGCATTTTTAGAAAGCGATTACTTACCAGCCGCCCGACCGCCGGGCATTGGCGCCCTGCCCGGTGGCAAACAGGTCTACAGTCGTCTCGCGCAGCATTTCACCACCACGGATCTGACCCCGGATGAGATTCACGAGATCGGCCTGAGAGAAGTCGCACGCATCCGCCGAGAAATGGAAACAGTCATCGACACCGTGGGTTTTGAAGGTGATATCGCCGCCTTTAACGCATTTCTGCGGACCGATCCGCAGTTTTATTACGAGACACCCGAGGCGCTTCTCGAGGGTTATCAAGCGGTCTCAAAGCGCCTCGACCCGGGACTCGTTAATTTATTTGGCAAGTTGCCTCGCGCGCCCTATGGCGTGCGACCCATCCCCGACGAGGAAGCCCCCGACACCACCACCGCCTACTACATGCGGCCCGCGATCGATGGCTCCAGACCGGGCTGGTATTACGTGAATCTCTACCAACCTGAAGTCCGCCCCAAATTCGAAATGGAAGTCCTCAGCGTGCACGAGAGTGTGCCTGGTCATCACTTGCAGATTGCGCTGGCCCAGGAGCTGACGGGGTTACCGGAGTTCAGACGCAACGGTGGATTCACGGCCTTCATCGAAGGATGGGGCCTGTACTCCGAGCGACTCGGCTACGACATGGGCCTCTACGAGGACCCCTACTCGCGGTATGGGCAACTGGTTTACGACATGTGGCGCGCAGTGCGGCTCGTGGTCGACACGGGCATTCACTACTTTGGTTGGAGCCGGCAAAAAGCCATTGATTACTTCATTGCCAACGCCGCCAAAAGCGAAGCCGATATCATCAACGAGATCGACCGCTATATTGGCTGGCCCGGCCAGGCTCTGGCCTACAAGATCGGCCAGATGAAAATGCTCGAGCTGCGAGGTGAGGCCGAGACAGCGCTTGGCGAGGATTTTGATATCCGCAGTTTCCACGACCATATGCTCGGTGCGGGCGCATTACCGCTCGACATTCTGGAGCGCCGGATGGATGCCTGGCTCACCGCGCAAGTCGCAGCCAGACCGTGATCGTCAATTCCCGAAGGTTGCAGAGCCTTGGGGATCGCTCACGGGTTTAGGCCAGTTCGTCGAGTGAGTCAGCCAGTGCCTCAACCAGTGAGGTCATTTGCTCGCGCTGCATCACAAAATGGGGCGCCAGTTGAATCGTATCGCCGCCGTAACGCACCAAGAAGCCTTTCTCCCACATACGCATAGCCACCTCATAGGGGCGACGCATCGGCTCACCGGGATAGGCCTCTAAAGTCAGCGCGCCAGCAAAACCGTAGTTGCGCACATCCGCGACGTGGGGCTTTTCCGCCACACCTTCATGGAGCAGCGTCTCCCAGAAGGGCGCCTCCTCGGCCACCCGCGCGGGCAACTGGTCGCGCACCAATACCTCCAGTGCCGCCAGCCCCGCCGCACAGGCTACGGGGTGCCCGGAATAGGTGTAGCCGTGAGCAAACTCCAGCGCATAGTCCGGGCCGCCGTGAGCCATGAAGGTATCGTAGATTTCCGGGGTCGCCATCACCGCGCCCATCGGCACCGCACCGTTGGTGATCTGCTTGGCAAGGTTCAGGATATCGGGGGTCACCCCAAAGGCCTCCGCGCCGGTGTAGGCGCCGCAGCGTCCCAAACCGGTAATCACCTCGTCAAAAATCAGCAGAATGTCGTTGGCATCGCAGAGCTCACGCAGCCGCTTTAAGTAACCCACGGGGGGTGGGATCACGCCAGCCGAGCCTGCCATCGGCTCGACAATCACCGCGGCGATGGTGGACGCGTCATGTAGCGTGATGAGCTCAGCCAACTCCTCCGCCAGATGGGCGCCCTGCTCGGGCATACCCCGACACAAGGTATTCTCGGGCAACATGGTGTGGCGCAGATGATCCACTTCGAGCGACTGCCCGAAGGGTTTTCGGTTAGCGCCGATTCCCCCGACCGCAGTGCCACCATAGTTCACGCCGTGGTAACCCTTCTGCCGACCGATGAAACGGGTTTTCGCCGGCTGACCTTTTAATCGCCAGTAGGCGCGCGCCATTTTGAGAGATGTGTCCGCCGACTCCGATCCCGAATTAGTGAAAAACGCATAGTTCAGATCACCGGGCATCAACTGCTTCAGCTTTTCCGCCAGATGAAAAGCTGCAGGATGGCCAAACTGGAAGGGCGGCGCGAAATCGAGTGTATTGATCTGCTCCGCAACCGCTTTGGTCACCTCCGGATGGCCATGGCCCAGACCCGAGGTCCACAATCCGGAGTGACCATCGAGAATCCGCCTGCCACGATCGTCCGTAAACCACACATCTTGCGCCGCCACGATGATGCGCGGATCACGCTTGAACTGCCGGTTGCCGGTATAGGGCATCCAGTAGGCTTCAAGGGGTAGTTGGTCAGACATAAATCCTCCTGTGGGGCGCAGTGTAAACCCACCGAGGGCCCGACTCACTCCCCTGTTTGGGATAGCCCGATGGCGCTAAGGTAGGCGCGGGCAACCGTTTATTCACGAACCGGAAGAATGGATATGAAACGACACACGCTACTCGGCACACTCCTTGGTATCAGCCTGGTTTCGGGCTCGTCGCTGGCTCACATTGAACAATCCGAGCCACTGCAGTCCCTGCGGCAGTCCTACTTCGCGCTGCTGGGCATGACCTTCGCGCCCATGGGCGACATGGTGAAAGGCAAGATCGAATGGAACGATGCCCTGTTTACTACCTGGGCCGAGGACCTCAACCACGCGGCGCAATTTGGCGTAGAGCGCGGCTTCGCGCCAGGTACCGATAAGGGAACAACCCGGGCCAAGCCCAATATCTGGTCCAACATGGACGATTTTCAGAGCAAGCTCGCTGATTTTCGCGCCGCGGCAGCAAAGCTTGCCGAGACCGCGGCAGCGGGCGACCCCGGGGAGAGTCGTCAACAGTTCGTGGCAACAGGCGGCACCTGCAAGGCCTGCCACGACGAGTACAAGTCTCAGGACTATTTGTACTGATTAGATGGTGCGCGCGCGTTACCGCTGAAGTTAAGGTCAGCGCGCGCTTGCTCACACAATAATGCCATCATCGGGCCTAGTCCGTGAGGTCAGGCCCTGTCCGTTCGCCTGAACGCAAGCGTTAACAGTTCAGATGGGAGCGCGAATTTCAAGCTCAGTAGTAACTGGGCGCCTCGGGCGCGATGGTAACCAGACCCCACAGCGCTAACGACAAAAGCATCACAATCAGTACGGCCCACCACAGCGGCTTGGGTGGGCTGGCGGCAAATTTGTGCCCCGCCTGGCCTCGCCACATGGCCTGCACGAGCGGCTGTTTTTTCCGCCACTGGTACCAACACACCGCCAGTAAATGCAGTGCTATGAAGCCCTGAAGTAGCAGC
Source organism: Luminiphilus sp. (assembly GCA_024638905.1). GTDB lineage: Bacteria > Pseudomonadota > Gammaproteobacteria > Pseudomonadales > Halieaceae > Luminiphilus. The sequence continues at coordinate 288 of JAHEJH010000122.1, read as the reverse complement.
CAGTTCGTTTTGTGCCACTCGGTGAGGGTGCCTGATAGATCGCGGGCCCAGTAAGAGAAAGGTCCCTCGAACAGCAAGTCATCCCGACTGAAGACTCCTGATCCGGCCTGCGTCAGTAATAGCAGCAGCAACACCGTGACCGACAGACCACCCAGAGGGTTATGCCCGGCGTACTGCCCCCCTTGTCTGAGATACGTGAGCACGGTGCGGGGAGCGAACAAAAACGCGCGGAACCGCGCCGCCTCACTGCCAACAAAACCCCAAATGACCCGTGTCGCAACCAAGCAG
>JAHEJH010000012.1 GCA_024638905.1 Luminiphilus sp. | reverse complement strand
TCGGTGACCCGGTGCAAAGTATTGTGCTGGGTGAAGTCGTGGAATCCGATCACGCCGATTACCCCGTGGGTACGCTAGTCAGCGCGCGCACTGCCTGGGAAGAGCAGAGCGTGCTGGATGGTAGCGATCTCTGCTCGCCGTTAGAGGTAGCCAGCGACGTCCCGCTTCACCAATACATGGGGATTCTGGGGCCCACAGGGATGACGGCCTGGATTGGACTGTTTGAGATCGGTCAACCGAAGCCTGGTGAGACCGTGGTGGTGAGCGCCGCAGGCGGGGCCGTAGGGACCGTCGTCGGACAGTTGGCGAAAGCGGAAGGGTGTCGGGTAATCGGCTTAACCAGCACCCGTGACAAAGCCGATTGGCTGGAAAGCGCGGTAGGTTATGACGTGGTGATTGACCGCGAAACTCAGCCGGATCTCGGAAGCGCTTTGCGAGAGGCCTGCCCCGACGGGGTCGATATCTTTTTTGATAATGTGGGCGGCGAGGCCCTCGATACAGTCATGAGTCAACTGCGCGAGCAGGCCAGACTCGTGTTGTGTGGTGCCATTTCGCAATACGAGTCAGCGGTACAGCCGCTGCATAACAGTTGGGAACTGATTACCAAGCGTGCGCGCATGGAAGGTTTCATGTTCTCGGACTATTTTGAATCTTTTCCCAAGATCGCAGAGGATCTCCAGGGCCGGCTTCAGCGCGGCGCGCTGAAAAGCTTTGATGCCGTTTACGAGGGGATCGAAACCACCCCCCGAGCATTCTGCGACATGATGCATGGCGCTTCCCGTGGGAAGTGCCTCGTGACACTGGACTGAATAATGCCGACACAACTGAATCAGGTACCCGAGGCGCTACAAAGTGATTTCGACATTGTCGGGGACAGCGGATTTTTCGCAGATCCCCAGCAACTGTTTCTGGATTCACTGGTTAAAGACCCCCGGGACATCGTTTACACCCCCCACAATGGCGGCCACTGGCTGATCACTTCCCACGAATTGGCTCGGGAAGTCCTCAGCAATGCCGAATTGTTTGGCTCATTTCCGATCGGCATACCCGCCAACATGGAGCAGCGCCCGCGACTGATCCCGTTGGAGAGCGATGCCAATGAACACCGGCGTTATCGACGCCTGTTGCTTCCCATTTTTGAACCCACAGCCGTGGCGCGTCTGCAGACGGGTGCGGAGGCCCTCGCCGCTGAGGTGTTGGATGAGGTGTTGCCCAGCGGAGAGTTCGACTTTTTATGGAAGGTGGCGAAACCCATATCAATGGGCCTGTTTGTTCGCCAGCTGGGATTGGAACCTGAGCGTCTCGATGATTTTTATGCTTGGGAGACAGGCTTTTATCGGGCGCCAACGATGGAAGAGCGAATCGCCTGCGGGGAGAAGATTGGCGGTTACCTCTTTGAGGTGGTCACTCAGCATGTTGATCATCCGAAGGATGACATCGTCGACATGCTGCTCAATGTTGATGTGGAGGGAGAAAAGCTCTCTCTCGAGGAGGTGCACGCGATTTGTTACCTGCTATTCCTTGCCAGTATCGACACGGTGGCGACCATGCTCAGTTTTATTATTCGTCATCTGGCGCGGGACTCAGCGCTGTTTGACAGTCTCAAGGCGGATCGCAGCAAGATCGCCGATTCGGTCGACGAGTTTATGCGCATGCATGCTTTTATCAATCTGAATCGCATTTGTGAGCAGGACACGGAGTTTCACGGTGTTCAGTTTCGCGCCGGCGACAATATTGTGGTTCCCAGCTTTGTGACCGATCGCGACGAGCGAACATTTGCCGACCCCGACACCTTCAACCCGGATCGCAGCAAGAAAGAGCGCAATCAGCACCATGCGTTCGGTGCCGGTGCGCACAAATGTATTGGCCTGCACGTTGCCAAGATGGAAGTGCGGGTCGTGCTGGAAGCCTTTTTTGATCGTGTCGCTACACTGGAATTGGTGTCAGAAGAAGCGGTAACGGGCCACGGTGGCACCACCATGGGTCTCGACACTATCCCTATAAAGGTGACGCTCGACTAGTGGCGCTGGCGTCGCGACTACAATGCCACGATGGTCTTGCCGAAGTTCTCGCCCGCAAATAGATCCGCGAAGGCCTTCCCGACGTTCTCGATCCCCTCGAGGCGATGCTCAGGGGACTGAATGACGCCTTCGCGCAACCATTGGGAGAGCTGCTCCCTGGCTTCAGCGTAGCGATCGTGTCGGAAGTGGGTCATGAAGCCCTCGACCGAGAGCTCTTTGGTGATGAGTTCAAACAGGTTGTTCGGTCCGTGAGGCGTCACACCGTAGCCTGATATTGCGCCGCATAGGACCAGCCGGCCGCGGTGATTCATATTGCTGATCACCGCTTCAAGGGTCTGCCCGCCGACATTATCGAAGAACACATCGACTCCGTCGGGGCAGGCCTCGCCAATGGCCTCTGCTAGCGGCGTGTTTCCTGATCGCACGACCGCGGCGTCGTAGCCCAATGTGTCGCAAAGCCAAGCAGCCTTGGCCTGTGAGCCTACGATGCCCGCCACCCGCGCCCCGGAAAGTTTGGCGATCTGGCCGGCGATGGTGCCCACCGCTCCCCCGGCACCGCTGATCAATACGCAATCCTCGGCGGTGGGTTTGGCAATGTCGGTCATGCCGAAGTAGGCCGACATACCGGTGTCGCCCAAGACGCCCATGTAGGCACTGGGGTTGAATTCGAGTTCAGCGGGAAGTCTGGCAATAAAATCGCTCCCGTCGCTCAGGCTGTGGGTTTGCCAAGCAAATCGGGCCATCAGCTTGTCGCCGACCGCATAGTCGGGATGTTTTGATTCCAGCACCTCGGCAAGCACCAAGCCCATCACGGGTTCGTCCAAGCCCATGGCGGGTAACACCTCGTCACCCGAGTCCTCATTCATCCAGTTGCGAAATCCGGCGTCCAGCGAGACGAAGGTGTTACGGGTAAGAAAAAACCCCTCACTCACCTCAGGCAGAGGACCTTCCCAGACGGCAAAATCGGCCTCAACGGGGTTCCCCTGTGGCCTTCTGGCCAGTACGACGGAGTGCATCATCTCGGGTTCCTTTTTATTCACGTTATGCTGGAGGAGAGTGTCTGATCAGGCACAAAAAAGCCACCCGAAGGTGGCTTTTCATCAGCACTCAGTACTTAGAACTCGTACCCAATGGTCACACCGAGTGTGCGACGCGGTACTAGGCTCGCAAAGGCGAACGCGCCAGCGTCGAAGGGTCGCTCAATGCGGCCACCATCCTCAAGGATGTCAGTACCGTAGAGACGAATCATCGCAGTACCGTTACCCACTGGCAGCAGATAGGTCGCTGAGACGTCGAGCACCTTGAAGTCCTCTCTGACAATCTCTGGGCCGTACTGGAAGTTGTAGGTGCCGAAATCAGAGCGTCCCCATGCCTCATCGGTGTACTTGTAGTTGGCGTTGATAATCCACTCGCCACCCAAGCCGTTGATGCGATATTCACCGCCGATGTTGTAGGTCAGCTCGGGCGCCCAGACGACTTCGGCGCGGTCTGAAATGTCGCCAATACCCGCGTAATCAAAGCGCGCATAGTCGGCATCGAGCGTGCCCATTGCACCGCGCAGTGTCAGCCGATCAGTGACCATGGCCATGACTTCGAGCTCAAGGCCGCTGGTGTCGACTTCACCTGCGTTGAAGATAAACGTACAGGTCGGACCGCCACAGTCCTCGGGCTGCCCGTTGTAGATGTAGCTGCCGTCGCCAGCGGTGACCACCTGCTCCTGCTTGTCCTCATAGGAGGCGTCGAAGTAGGTCGCGTTGAAGGTCAGGCGGTTATCAAACCACTCGGAGCGGAATCCGATTTCCATCGAGTCAACGGTCTCTGAGGCATAGGGACCCACCGTATTTTGGGTCGTGCCGCGGGAGTTGAAGCCGCCAGACTTGAAGCCCGTTGAGTAAGAGCCGTAGATCATGCCGAAGTCAAAGTTACGCTGCAGTACCAAGCGATAGGTGACTTCGTCGTCTTTAAAATCGAAGTCCTTGCCGTTCGGGAAGGCACCCGCGACTACGAAAAAGTCTTTCTCTTCTTCCGTGTAACGCGCGCCGGCTGTGAGCTCCCAGGCATCGGTGATGTCCCAGTTGATCTCACCATAGATCGCTCGCGCTTCCAGATCTTGTAGAGATTCGATGACCTGCACCGGGCCCGAATCGAAAGGCGCTTCACTTTCCATCGTGTAGATGCCGGCGACGTAGTTGAGCGGTCCGTCGAAATCAGAGGTGATCTGGATTTCGTTGGAAGACTGCTCGAACTCCTGCTCGCGCAGTACCGGGAACAGACAGAGTGCATCGGAGGGGTTGTCCGGCGTGCCCGTGCCAAACGGGAAGATGATGCCGGGAACGGGTGAACCCCAAGAGCAGATATCCATGCGCTCTTTGGTGTCCATCATGGAGGTAATGAACTTCAGATCGTGATTGCCAATACGCCCATCGACCGCCAGCGCGTAGTTGTTGCCCTGAATCGTGCTCAGGAAGTTGCCGCTGGAGTAGGTGGTCGTGTAGTCGTTGGCGCGCGAGCGGTCCGCGGACTCCGCCTTGCCATGGAAGGGGGAGATCAGCGCAAAACCGTTGGCGCCCTCGAGGTTGGGGCCACCGGTGGTGCTGATGTTGAGCAGGTCGACTAGCTGGGTATTGTCGTTGTAGTTGTCCCAGGTGAATTGCGCTGACCAGTCATCAGAGAAGTCGTAACGCACAGCGACGCTGGCGGTCACTAGGTCGCGGTTATCAGAGTTTTCGCCTTTGGTGACGTTTTTGGCAAAGGCTTCGCTTTGTAGAGAGCGCAGCGATACTTTAATGCCACCGTTGGCGCCAAGCGGCGCATTCATGACGGCTTTAAAATCCTGACGGTCAAACTCGTCAAACGTGGCCTGAAGGCGCAGGCCTGCCTCACCCGTCGGCTTGGAGCGCTGAATGTTGATCACGCCACCGATGGTATTTCGACCAAACAGGGTGCCCTGTGGTCCGCGCAGCACTTCGATCGCCTCCACATCGAACAGGTCAACATTCGCGCCAGCCGTTGAGGAGTAGAAGACGCCGTCCACTGACACAGCGACCGTCGGCTCAAAGGTCTTTTCCAGATCATCGAGGCCAACACCGCGAATGGAGGCAGCCAGAGCGGAGCCGGCAAACGGCTGCGCAATCAGCTCGACATTGGGCGCCATCTTTGCCACATCCACAACAGAATTCAGATTGCCGCGCTCGATCATGCCGGCGGTCAATGCAGTCACTGCAACGGGCACGTCCTGCAGTGATTCAGCCCGCTTCCGGGCTGTCACAACGACCTCTTCGAGGCCGGCGGCTGATTCCTCTTGCGCGATGGCGGGTAACGTAGTCAGTGCGCCGGCTGTCGTCGCTGCTAGCGCGGCATGAATTGCGCGGCGGACCCAGATAGATGGGTGTTGGGATTGTGACATGGTGGCCTGTCCTCTCATTAATTTTTAGGGCTCTTTTCCGGGATGGACCGTCTTGTTTGCGGAGCCTGTCCGGTCAAGTTGGCGAAGGCTGACATAAGTCCGATTAGGAAGCAAACAATGGTGATTGTTTTTTTACACAATTATCAGGTAGGAGAGGGAAAATGGCTTAGATGAGCCAAAAAATGAGGTAACGGATTTACAGTTTTGGCGTTGAAGGGGCAGATAAGGCGCTTTACAGGGCGCGGTTTTCACCCCGAAAATGACGTCGACCGGGATCAATTATTAGTGCCAGCTTCTTCTAGCCTGACATCCCTTTTTGCAACTGCAGTTACCCGGTATCCGCAGGGCATCGGCGGGATCCAGAGGGGCTTAAGCAGCCGGGTTTTGCTCGAAGCCGGGCATCCTGTCATCCGCTGGCAGCCAATCACGGGCCGTGCTGGTCCAGCAGGTGAAGTCTATTGAGAGCCAGCTGGTGTCCTCCATCCCCCCGGCTTTGATGAACATCTGGCTGGGGATCTCATCGACGAAGGTGAACATCTGGCTGCCGCATGTGGGGCAAAACCCGCGGTTGACGTGGGAACCATCAAAACCACGTGAGGCGTAGGTCTTGTAATCGCCCTTAATCTTGACGGCGTCTTGGGGAAACATAATGACGGTGGCCTTGCCTGACCCGGTGATACGTTGGCAGTCTTTGCAGTGGCAATGGAGTTTCATCGCGGCCTGCGTCTCGTCAAACTCGTATTGGACGCTGCCGCACAAACAATGACCTTTTTGCATCATGCACTCCCGTTTTGATTTTGAGTCTTGAGCACTGTATCAGGCTAGATACCGCGTACAAAGGTTACAGCTCGGCGACGAAAAGTGTGGCTAAGTCGATATTCGACATCAGCCCTGTATGCCAGCTAATCGTCGGATAGCCGCATAGCGCGTCGCCCAGATTCGTTGGCTCAATGCTGCCTGGGGCGCGAACAATTCGGAGGCGTGGTAAGCGCCTGTCCACAGATGAAATTCCACCGGGACACCCGATGCAGAGAGCCGTTGCGCAATCAGAATGTCCTCGTCTCGGAACAGGTCAAGGTCGCCCACGTCGATGTAGGTGGGCGGCAGCCCCGATAAATCCTCTGCTCTGGCAGGCGCTGCATAGGCGTCGGGTGCCGCATCGCCCAGATACCAGTTCCAGGCTTCAATAGAGCCCTCGCGATCCCAGATGCCGATATCTACTACGGTTTTAGAGGAGGCGGTGTGATGCCGATCGTCGATCATAGGGTAGATCGGGAGTAGATACTTAAGCTGAGGTCCGTCACGATCGCGCAGCATCAATGCGGCGGCCAGCGCAAGGCCTCCACCAGCGGACGCCCCCATCAGACCGATGTTATGGGTGTCCATTCCCAGCGCTGAGGCGTTTTCAAACACCCAACAGATGCCGGCGTAGCAATCTTCTGGTGCGGCGGGGTAAGCGTGCTCAGGCGCCTTGCGATAATCAATAGAAGCAATCGGGATCCCCAGCTCAGAGGCGGTGATTTTCAAAACCTCATCCTGACTCTCTAGGTTGCCCATGATCATGCCGCCGCCGTGGATGTAGATGAGCCCGGGAGCCGGCGCGGTGGCGTTTTTCGGTTGATACAACCTCAGGGACAACTCACTTTCGGGCCCGGTATAGGTGTGGTCCGACACGTCTAGGTTGGGATACTCCCCTCGAGGGGCTGCGGCGCGGAAAGCCTCGTAGGCTGCACGGCGCTGAACAATATCCGGGATGCCGTTCAGGCCACCGGGCAGTGCGCCCCAGAGGATTTCCAATGCGGGTTTACTCTCTTCATCAATACGGTCCCACAAAGACATGGTGCGTTGCTCCCTCGTGACGAGCGCGGAGTGTACCGCTTATCTCCCGCAAATGGAGGGACTCAGTACAGTGTGAGCATGGCCCTTGGTGAGTAATGTGTTCCCATAAAAAAAGGCGCACCGAGTGCGCCTTTTTTCAATAAGAGACCGCTCAGTCCCAGCTCAGAGCGCCGCCTGTCTGGTACTCAATAACACGGGTCTCAAAGAAGTTCTTCTCTTTACGCAGGTCCATGATCTCAGACATCCACGGGAAGGGATTTTGCGCGCCCGGGAACTGCTCGGAGAGGCCCAGTTGGTTCAGGCGCCGATTGGCGATGAAGTGCAAGTACTCTTCCATCATCGCAGCGTTCATGCCCAGCACGCCCCGCGGCATGGTGTCGCGCGCGTACTCGATCTCAAGTGCAGTGCCCTCGAGAATCATTTGTGTGACCTCTTCCTTGAATTCTTCGGTCCAGAGATGCGGGTTTTCCAGTTTGATCTGGTTAATTACATCGATACCAAAGTTCAGGTGCATCGACTCGTCGCGGAGGATGTATTGGAACTGTTCCGCCACGCCGGTCATCTTGTTGCGGCGACCCATGGACAGGATTTGCGTGAAGCCGCAATAGAAGAAGATGCCTTCTGTAACACCATAGAAGCCAATCAGATTACGCAGTAGCTGTTGATCAGCCTCGACAGTGCCGGTACTGAAGTTGGGGTCAGACAGCTCGTGGGTATGACTGAGGGACCACGCGGCTTTTTTCGCTACCGACGGCACCTCGCGGTACATGTTGAAGATTTCACCTTCATCCATACCCAGGGATTCGATGCAGTATTGGTAAGCGTGAGTATGGATGGCCTCTTCAAAGGCCTGCCGCAGCAAATACTGTCGGCACTCCGGGTTGGTGATTAAGCGGTAGATGCCGAGCACCAGGTTATTGGCTACCAGAGAGTCCGCTGTCGAGAAATATCCCAGAGAACGCATCACGATGCGGCGCTCGTCCTCACTAAGACCGTCGCTGCTCTTCCAGGTGGCGACATCGGCGGTCATGTTGATTTCCTGAGGCATCCAGTGGTTGGCACAACCATCCAGATACTTCTGCCAAGCCCAGTCGTACTTGAAGGGCACGAGCTGATTAAGATCAGCGCGGCAGTTGATCATGGCTTTCTCATCAACCGATAGGCGTGACGCACCCATTTCAAGTTCTTCGACCCCGGCCGAGGCGTCCATATTGGCGATCACCGCTTCTGCCGCTTGCATCGCCTCAGGCAATGGCTCGGCTGAGGCAGGCTCAGCCGCCGCCGCGGGTTCAGGCGCGGTCACGACCTCCTGTGCCGCAGCGGCCGCCGCCACCACGGCGGGTTCGGGGGCTGCCGTTGCAGCCATGCTGTCTTCCTGATTGTAGTCGTCCCAAGTCAACATAATCTTCTTCTCCTATTACAACGAGCAGCCCGCTCTTACTGGCAGGCTTCACAGTCTGGATCGTCCAGCGAGCAGGCCTGAGGCACTGGTGCTGGCTGAGGGGTTTCGGTAGCGTTGGACACGGCATTGAGATTGCCCGTATCTACCGTCGATTTTTCAGTGCCGGTGGCGGCTAGGGATCTCAGGTAATACGTCGTCTTGAGACCGCTAAACCATGCCATACGGTAAGTCACATCCAGCTTCTTTCCGCTGGCATTATTGATATAAAGATTCAGGGATTGCGCCTGGTCTATCCACTTCTGGCGACGACTCGCGCTGTTGACCAGCCAGCGGGGCTCGACCTCAAATGCAGTCGCGTACTTGGCTTTCAGATCCGCTGGAATACGGTCGATGGTTTGCACGCTGCCATCGAAGTATTTCAGGTCGTTGACCATGACCTTGTCCCACAGATCGCGGCTCTTCAGGTCATTGACCAGGTACGGGTTCACGACAGTGAACTCACCCGACAGATTCGATTTCACGTAAAGGTTCTGGTACGTGGGTTCGATTGACTGCGATACGCCGGTGATATTGGCGATGGTCGCCGTCGGCGCAATGGCCATCACGTTCGAATTGCGCATGCCCGCTGAGGCCACCTTGGCTTTCAAAGCATCCCAGTCGAGAGTCTTGTCTCGATTGACGTCGATGTACTTTTCGCCGCGTTGCTCAATCAGGATGTCCAGTGAATCGAGCGGGAAGATGCCGCGGCTCCACAGCGATCCTTCATAGGATGAGTAGCTGCCGCGTTCAGTTGCCAACTCACTCGACGCCTCTATGGCGAAGTAGCTGATGGCCTCCATGGACCGATCCGCAAACGTGACTGCGCCCTCTGACCCGTAGGGCGCATCGATCTTGTATAGCGCATCCTGAAAGCCCATCAGACCAAGGCCAATCGGGCGATGACGGAAGTTCGATCTCTCCGCCTGAGGCACTGAGTAGTAATTGATATCGATCACGTTATCGAGCATGCGGATCGCTGTGCGTACGGTGCCCCTGAGCTTGTCGAGATTCAATTCGCCGTTTTCGATGTGCTGCGGCAGATTCACCGAGCCCAGATTGCAAACCGCGATCTCTTCAGAGTTGGTGTTCAACGTGATCTCGGTGCAAAGATTGGATGAGTGCACGACGCCACAGTGTTGCTGGGGCGAGCGCAGGTTGCAGGGATCTTTGAAGGTCATCCAGGGGTGACCTGTCTCAAAGATCATGCCCAGCATTTTGCGCCACAGGTTCTGTGCCTTCAGCGTTTTATAGAGCTTGAGCTCGCCGTCTCGCGCCATCTGCTCGTACTGCTCGTAGCGCTCTTCAAACGCGGTGCCGTACAGGTCATGCAGATCCGGCACGTCATTGGGTGAGAACAGGGTCCAGTCACCATCCTCGAATACCCGCTTCATAAACAGATCGGGGATCCAGTTGGCGGTGTTCATATCGTGGGTTCGGCGACGGTCATCACCGGTGTTTTTGCGCAGGTCGAGGAATTCCTCGATATCCATGTGCCAGGTTTCGAGGTAGGCGCATACCGCCCCTTTGCGCTTGCCGCCCTGATTCACCGCTACTGCGGTGTCATTGACGACCTTCAGGAAGGGCACGATGCCTTGGCTTTTGCCGTTGGTGCCCTTGATGTAAGCACCCAGCGCCCGCACCGGTGTCCAGTCGTTACCGAGGCCCCCGGCAAACTTAGACAGCATGGCGTTGTCCTGAATCGCCCCGTAAATGCCGAACAGATCGTCCGGCACGGTCGTCAGATAACAGGAGCTCAGCTGCGGCCGAAGGGTGCCGGAATTGAACAGCGTTGGTGTCGAGCTCATGTAGTCGAAGGACGACAGCAGTCGATAAAATTCGATCGCTCGCGCATTGGGGTTATCTTCTCGCACAGAAAGCCCCATCGCGACACGCATAAAGAAGATCTGCGGCAACTCGAAACGCACCTCATCACTGTGGATAAAGTAGCGGTCATACAAAGTCTGCAGCCCGAGATACGTGAACTGAAGATCTCGCTCGGCTTCCAGCGCTTCACCTAACATGTCGAGGTCAAACTCGGCGAGATTCGGTGCCAACAGCTCTAGCTCAATGCCGCGCTGAATGAACGCCTTGAGTGCCTGCGGGTAATAGGTGCTCATCTCTGCCTGAGTGGCGCTCTCTGCTACCTCCATGAAGTTCAGGCCTTCGGCGCGCAGATCATCGAGTAACAGCCTCGCTGCCGCGTAGCTGTAGTTGGGTTCCTGTTCGATCAAGGTGCGTGCCGTGATCACCAGTGAGGTGCTGCACTCTTTTGCCGATACCCCATCGTAGAGATTGCGCAGGGCCTCATCGATGATGGCCGACTCGCTGACATCCTGCAGTCCGGCACAGGCTTCAGAGACGATGGTGCCAATGCGCTCGATATCCAAAGGTGCCTTGCTGCCGTCGGGCTGGATAATGTTGATGCCTTTTGCTGCAGCCTGTGATTCGGGAGACAGCTCTACCTTGGCATCGCGTTCCTGGCGTCGCGCTTCTCGATAGATCACATAGTCACGCGCGATTTTGTGCTCGCCGCCGCGCATCAATTCCAGCTCGACCTGATCCTGAATGTCCTCGATGTGCAGCGTGCCGCCCGAGGGCATGCGGCGTTTGAAGGTCGCGACGACCTGCGCAGTCAGGTTGGCAACCGTTTCATGAATGCGGCTGCTGGCGGCAGCGGTGCCACCTTCCACAGCCAAAAAGGCTTTGGTAATCGCAACCGTGATTTTGCTGTCCTCAAAAGGCACCACCGTGCCGTTGCGTTTGATGACCCGCAACTGGCCGGGCGCTGTGGCGGACAATCTTGTCGGATTGGGGTTTTCTCGAGTCGCAGCTGGAGTGGACGCGACGCTTTCTTGTTCTAATGACTCACTGCCTGTTTGCATATCTTGGGCTGCCTCTGAAACGCCAATTTTTTGTGGTGTGCTGGTCCTTTTATTTCCGGAAACGGGCCTCCGTTGAGCTTTTTCTGGTTTTTTAGCTCAACATCTATATGTAGGGGTTCACAGCTCCGGAAACCCCAAGATAGGCGGGTATGACCGACAATGCAAGCAGAGGATGCTGGGTCTTTTTTGTGGACATTCTGTGGGTAAACGACCGCCGTAAGCGAGTCTGTCGAGCTAAGCCACTGAGTTTTATATTGAAAACGGGCTTATCCCCGCGAATGCGGGGGCGCGGAAGATTTCTGTGATTTTCTCGGAAAAAACGGTAATACCCACGGCCTCGGACTCGGGCAGGGCAATCAGGCGCTGATCAGCAGCTCCATCAGTGCTTTTTGCGCATGCAGGCGATTTTCCGCTTCCTGCCAAATGACGGAATCGGACGCGTCCATGAGCTCCGCCGTGATTTCCTCGCCCCGATGAGCGGGCAGACAATGCATATATAGGGCGTCCGAAGACGCGCGATCGAGCAGCGCCCGATTCAGTTGGTAAGGCGCCAACACGGCCTCGCGCGCCGCCTGCTCACTCTCCTGACCCATCGACGCCCAGACATCAGTGACTAACAGGTGCGCTCCCTCTGCAGCGGAAGCGGGATTACGGTCGATACGGGCATGCTGTTCGCAGGCCGCCAGTAGCGAGGGGTCTGGGTCGTACCCTTCGGGACAAGCCACCACCAGCTCAAAATCGAGTTGGCGGGCCGCATTCATCCAGGAGTGACAGACGTTATTGCCGTCGCCTAACCAGCAGACCTTGCGTCCGCTGATGTCTCCATTGATTTCAAAATAGGTCTGTAGATCCGCCAGAATTTGGCAAGGGTGATAGTCGTCCGTCAGGCCGTTGATGACGGGCACGCTGGAGTGTTCGGCAAAATCTTCGACGTCGGCATGAGCAAACGTTCTGATCATGACGATATCGACCATCGAGGAGATCACGCGGGCGCTGTCTGCGATAGGCTCACCACGTCCCAGTTGGGTGTCCTGGCCAGAGAGAAACAGCGCGCTACCACCAAGCTGCGCCATGCCGGCTTCGAATGAGACGCGGGTGCGGGTCGAGGCTTTGGTGAAAATCATCGCCAACACCTTGCCCTCGAGGGTGCGCGGTGCAGTACCGGAGCGATGGTGTGCTTTCAATTCAATGGCACGTGCAATCAGCGCCCTGATTTCATCGGGCGCGAGATCCATCAGGGTAAGAAAGTGTCTTGGCGCAGTCATATTTTGTCTTCCTGCTCTGCCACATCGTTGAGAATTCGTGCGATGCCTGCGCCCAGTTCGCCGGCTTGCTCCAGGGTCATCACTAGCGGCGGCAGCACGCGGATGGTATCGCCGCCCGCAATGTTAAGCAGTAAACCGTGGTCCAGACCGCGCATAACGATCTCACCGGTCGCAGTATTGGGCTGTATGCCGATCATGAGCCCTTTGCCTCGCACTTCGCTTATCAGGTTGGCGTCGCACAGATTGTCTCGCAGGGCGCTGACCAGCGCCTCGCGGATCAGGGTGGCCTGGTGCATCACGCCGTCCTCGGCCAGCGCGGTCAGCACGGCTTGCGCTGCCGCACAGCAGAGCGGGTTGCCACCATAAGTGGAGCCGTGATCGCCCGGACCCAACTGTTCTGCGGCGACACCCTTCGCCATGCAAACACCAATAGGCAGACCATTGCCTAAGCCCTTGGCAGTCAGCAATACATCCGGTTCAACGCCCAACTGTTCAAACACATAGGTTGTTCCGCAGCGACCGTTGCCGGTTTGCACCTCATCGAATATCAACAGCCATCCGTGCTGATCGCACAGTCGACGCAGACCTTGAAGGTAGTCAATGGCGAGTGGCCTGATGCCTCCCTCGCCGAGAATCGGTTCCACCAGCACCGCAACGATATCCTGACGCTCTGCCGCCAGCGCCTCGACTGCGGGCAGGTCGTCAGGCGCCACGCGCTGGAAACCCTCCAGCAGCGGGCCAAATCCCTGTCGGATTTTTTGGTTGCCGGTCGCAGAGAGTGCACCGAGGGTGCGCCCATGGAAGGCGCCATCGAGCACAATGATCTGCGGTGACGCGATCCCTTTTTGATCGCCATACCGGCGTGCGAGTTTTATGGCCGCCTCGTTAGCCTCAGCACCCGAGTTGCAGAAAAACATGTTTTCCATGCCGGTCGCGGCGCGCAGTTGCTCTGCTACGGCTTCCTGCAAGCCAATGTGAAACAGATTTGAGGTGTGAATGAGGCGGCTCGCCTGCTCGGCGACAGCCCGGGTCACACGCGGATACTGGTGTCCCAGATTCGTCACCGCAATGCCCGACACGCCATCCAGATAGGCGCGGTCGTTCGTGTCGTATAGCACGGCGCCCTCTCCTCTGGAGAAGGTGACGGGCAAGCGACCGTATGTCGGCATGATGGCGGGCGACGCGTCTGGCATCGGGATCAGCCCTTATGTCCGCGGGGGAGCAAGAGTAGCGGAGCGTCCGCCTGAGTCAAATCCACAGTGTGTGCGGTTTTACATCCCTCACCGCGCTTGCAGCGCCTTTGTCGTATTACAATAGCGGTCTTTGCGCCAGCCGAGGCACGGCTAGTCGCCTTCAATACGGAGCAGTTTATGGACATCATGGAGACCATCCGCGAGCAAGTAGAGGGAAACCGTATCATTCTCTACATGAAAGGCTCGCCCAACCAACCGCAGTGCGGCTTCTCTGCGCGCACCGTGCAGGCACTCATGTCCTGCGGGGAGCGATTCGCCTATGTCGATGTGCTGAGCAGCCCAGAGATCCGTGCGAATTTGCCCACCTATGCCAACTGGCCGACTTTTCCTCAGCTCTGGGTCGACGGAGAGTTGGTGGGTGGCTGTGACATCGTCTGCGACATGGAAGCCTCTGGTGAATTGAAGGAGCTGGTATCTGCCGGTTCTGATGAGGCCGGAGACTGAGCCCTGCGGGGCCGGCACAGACGACGATGGACATTCAGGCGGCCATGACCGAGATGGGTCGTTCAGCCCGGGCTGCTGCGCGGGTGTTGGCATCGTCGAGTGTCGAGCAGCGCAATGAGGCGCTGCTGCAAATTCGCGCCGCGATAGCCGCTGATCGGGATGCCATTCTGGCAGCGAATGAGCGGGACCTGGAGCAGGGCCGAGAGAGCGGACTTGAGGCCGCCTTGCTCGACCGCCTCGCGCTGACGCCCGCACAACTCGATGTGTTGGAGGAAGGACTCTCTCAAGTGGCGGCGCTACCTGATCCTATCGGCGCTGTGTCGGACATGCGCAAGATGCCGTCGGGCATCGACGTTGGCACCATGCGCGTGCCTCTGGGTGTGATCGGCATGATTTATGAATCCCGGCCGAACGTGACGATCGAAGCAGCGTCACTGTGCCTGAAGGCGGGCAATGCGGTGATTTTGCGAGGAGGTTCGGAAGCGATCCACTGCAATAAGCGGTTGGGTGACTCGCTCGCGGCGGGGCTGTCAGCAGCCGGTTTACCAGTGGAGGCGGCTCAGGTGGTGCCGGTGGTGGATCGTGCGGCGGTGGGGGCGTTGCTCACCATGCCCGCCTGCATTGACATGGTGGTGCCGCGCGGCGGCAAAGGGCTGATCGAGCGCGTTGCGGCGGAAAGTAAAGTGCCGGTGTTGGCGCACCTCGATGGCATCTGTCATGTTTATATCGATGCAGACGCTGATCGCGATAAAGCCCATCGCATCGCCTTCAACGCCAAAACGCAGCGTTTCGGCACCTGCAACACCATGGAGACTTTGCTGGTGGCCAGAGCGCAGGCGGATATGTTGCCCGGGCTGGTCACTGCGCTGCAATCCGAGGGTGTGGAGGTCAGAGGCTGTGAGGCATCTCGGCAGGCGGCCCCTGATATCACTGTCGACGCTATAGAGGCAGACTGGTCAACCGAGTATCTGGCGCCGATTCTCTCGGTGAAGATGGTGGATGACGTGGACGATGCTATGTCCCATATCGCCCGGTACGGGTCGAATCACACCGAGAGTATCGTGACTGAGAACGCGCGTGCGGCGGAGCGTTTCCTGCGCGAGGTAGATTCGGGGTCCGTGATGCACAATGCCTCGACCCGATTCGCCGACGGTTTTGAATACGGTCTCGGCGCAGAAATTGGTATCTCCACCGGTAAGCTGCATGCGCGGGGTCCCGTTGGTCTGGAAGGGCTCACCTCCAGAAAATACATTGTGAAAGGGGACGGGCACACTCGCCAGTGAGTGCCGCAGAGATGAACAACCCGCAACTCCCCCTTGGATTTCTGGGCGGTGCTTTTGATCCGGTCCACATTGGCCACCTGCGTGGCGCGATGGCGGTGCGCGACGCGCTGGATCTGGAGCGCGTCGACTTGATACCCGCCGCGCAATCCCCTCTGAAAGATCAGGCGACAGTCGATGCCGCGCATCGTTTGGCGATGCTGGAATTGGCGGTGGCTGACTTGCAGGGTATTGCTGTGGATGCCCGTGAGCTCGTTAGACCGGGCCCGTCTTATACCGTCGATACGCTGGAGGGTCTGCGTCACGAGTGTGGTGCGGAGCGCCCATTAGTGTGGATTATGGGTGCCGACATTCTGGCGACCTTGCCACGGTGGTCACGATGGCGAGCGCTGTTAGATTTTGCGCACGTGGTGGTGATAGGCCGACCTGATGCCGAGCCGCATGCGTCAGAGGTATCGGACTGGTTGAGCGAACACAAGATCGATAAAGCCGGCCTGCTGTCGCGACCTGGTGGCGGCGTATTCACTCTGGCGCAGCCCTTGCTCGATATTTCATCCAGTGACATCCGGACCATGATCGCGGAAGGTCGTGACCCCAGATTCCTGCTACCCGACGGCGTTATGGAGTATATTTCCAATCATGCACTGTTCAGTCGCGACCTCGTATGACCACTGAAATCATCGCTCCGGAAACTGCCGAGGAGGCTGACTTGCTCGCCATCGCGCAGCAGGCACTCGAAGACCTCAAGGCCGTTGAGCCCGTGGTGCTCGATGTCCGCGAGCTCAGCTCTGTCATGGACTGGCTGATCGTTGCCAGCGGGACATCCAGTCGACATGTCAAATCACTGGCTGACAACGTCATGATGAAAGCAAAAGAGCAGGGCGTGCGTCCGGTGGGCGTAGAGGGTGAGAGAGTCGGCGAGTGGGTGCTGGTCGACTTTGGTGACGTGGTGGTGCACGTGATGCAACCCACCGCCAGAAGTTTTTATGACCTCGAGCGCCTGTGGTCGGTGCAGGCTGCTCAACCTGAGAGTAGCTGATGCGGCTCAGAGTGCTGGCAATAGGGCAAAAAATGCCGGCATGGGTGGATCAGGGAGTGGAAGAATACGCGCGTCGTATGCCCCGGGAAATATCGGTCGAGTGGCTCGATATCCCGCCAGCCAAACGCGGATCGGCAACGCCAGAAAAGTATCGTGTGCAAGAGGCGGAGGCGATCGAGGCAAAGCTCAGCGGCAAGGATTATGTTGTCGCGCTGGATATCGGGGGCAAAGCGGTCAGCACTGAGCTGATCGCGGAGCGCTTTGACCAGTGGCAAATGCAGGGTGAACAGATCAGCATTGTGATCGGCGGTCCGGATGGGCTTCACCCGAACATTCTCAAAGGCGCAAAGGAGCGCTGGTCTCTGGGGCAGATCACCCTGCCGCATCCATTGGTCAGGGTGATTCTTGCCGAGCAGCTTTACCGGGCGTGGTCGGTTCAGGCCGGTCACCCCTACCACCGGGGCAGCTGATGGCCAGAACCCTGGATGCACTGCGAGACACCCGCCGGGAGTGGATGATCAATCGCTCTCGCCTGATTGCGTCGATGTTAGCGATCACCATTGTGCTCGGTGTGCTGGTCTACCGGTACTACTCCCTGCAAATTGTCCAGCACGATGATTTTATGACCCAGTCGGATCGAAACCGGATCCGGGTCGAGGTGATTCCGCCTACGCGTGGGCAGATTGTGGATCGCAAAGGACGTTTGCTGGCCGCGAACAAACCGACTTTTGTAATTGGCATTGTCAGAGAACGCAGTGAGGATCCCGCCGCATTGGTCGATACTCTCACTGAGCGTCTCTCGTTGACGGATCGCGAACTCAAGGCGTTTCAGGAGCGTTCCGAGCGTCGCCGACCCTTCGAAACGGTGCCGATCAAATTGGGTCTGGACGACGCGGCCCTGGCGACGGTCGCAGTCGACTTGCATCAGCTTCCCGGAGTCGTGGTCGACGCACAATTGACCCGCGATTACCCCTTCGGTGAGGCACTCAGCCATGTGTTGGGGTACGTTGGCAGGGTGAGCGCTGAGGATCTGCTTGAGCTTGATGCAGAGCGCTATCGAGGCACTTTACACACGGGGAAAGTAGGGCTTGAGAAGCGCTACGAGCCCTTGCTCCATGGCAAACCCGGTTATCAGCATGTCGAGACCAATGCGCACGGGCGAGTCTTGCGTGTGTTGGAGAAGGAAGCGCCGGTGCCGGGCAAGAATCTTCGCCTATATCTCGATCTGGACTTGCAGCGCGAGGCGGTGGCAGCTCTGGGTGACCAACGGGGCGCGGTGGTAGCCCTAGATCCTCTCACCGGGGGCGTGTTGGCCATGGTGTCGAACCCCAGCTACGACGCCAACCTCTTTGTCGAGGGAATCAGCTACTCCGATTATGCAGAGCTCCGCGGCTCACTGGATACGCCGCTTCTCAATCGCGCCGTTCAGGGGCAGTACCCGCCCGGATCCACGGTCAAGCCGCTGATCAGTCTGGGCGCATTGGCCCGGGGTTTCATCACCCCTGACACAGAGGTACCCGACCCTGGCTGGTACCGATTGCCCGGCGATGATCGCCGCTACCGGGACTGGACGCTCCGCATCCGCGGCACGGGTCATGCCGAGAGGGTGGATCTGAGAATGGCCATCGCAGAGTCCTGCGATACTTATTACTACGACCTCGCGCACCGTATGGGTATCGACGTGATGGCCGAGGTGCTGCGGCCCTTTGGCCTTGGCCATCGCACGGGAATCGATACCACCGGTGAGCAGGACGGCATTCTGCCCAACACTGATTGGAAACGCACCGCATTGGGCGAGCCCTGGTACCCGGGCGAAACCATCAGCGCTGGGATCGGTCAGGGATATATGTTGGCCACCCCGCTGCAGTTGGCACAGGCGACAACGGTGCTGGCAAATAAGGGCGAGAGCTTTGTGCCCTCGGTTGTTCATCGCGTCGATGATCTGACGGTCGGTGGTGTGCAAAGACCGCGCATACCGATGGATGAGGCAGCTTGGCAGGCTGTGGTGGAGGGTATGGTGGATGTGGTCCATTCCCCTCGGGGGACCGCGGCGGGGATAGCAAGGGGTGTCGGATACCAAATTGCGGGTAAGACTGGGACCTCACAGGTGGTCAGCATCGCGCAGGACGCTATTTATGACGAAGAGGCTATTAGCGAGCGTAACCGCAACCACGGCCTGTTTGTCGCGTTTGCGCCGGTTGAAAATCCGCGCATTGTGGTCGCGGTCATCGCTGAAAACGGCGGGGGCAGTGGTGCGGCGTCACCGGTAGCGCGGCGGATTATGGATGCCTGGTTGAGCGAAGCGAGCGATGTCTGAGTACACCCGTTTTTTGGAGGGATCTGACCGGGACTTCGCCAGAGCGCAAACGCCCGCGGAACGACTTCACCTGGACGTGGTGCTACTACTGCCCATGCTGGCCATTATGACCACGGGTTTGTTCGTGCTCTTTAGTGCATCCGATGGCGATTGGGACACCGTCAATCGGCAGATCCGCAATTTCGTGGTGGGTTTTGCTGTCCTTCTGCTCCTGGCCCAGGTTCGCATCGATACCCTGCAGCGGTGGGCCCCAACACTGTATCTTGGGGCCCTGCTTTTGCTGCTACTAGTCCCCTTCTTTGGGGTGGGGGCAAAGGGCGCGCAGCGATGGCTCAGCCTAGGGTTTATACGCTTTCAGCCTTCAGAGATCATGAAGATTGCGATGCCGTTAATGGTGGCGGCTTGGGTCGTAAGGCATGCACTGCCGCCGCGGCCGAGCACCACTGTGACGGCACTGTTGATCATTGTGCTGCCGGCTGCCGCCATCGCAACCCAGCCGGATCTGGGCACGGCCATTCTGGTCGGTGCCAGCGGCGCGTTTGTGGTGTTCATGGCGGGCGTCAGCTGGTGGCAGATTTTCTCGGGAGCGCTGGCGGCGCTGGTCTGTATATGGCCCGCTTGGTTGTTCCTGCTTCGGGACTATCAAAAGCAACGCATCCTGACGTTGGTCGACCCGGAAGCGGACAGATTAGGCGCCGGGTGGAACATCATTCAATCCAAGACCGCCATTGGCTCGGGTGGCTGGTCAGGAAAGGGATATCTGCAGGGCACCCAGTCCCACCTGGATTTTTTGCCCGAGAGTCAGACCGACTTCATTATCGCGGTGCTGGCCGAGGAGTGGGGGCTACGCGGTGTGCTTTTATTGTTGCTCCTCTATGGCTTGGTGGTTGCCCGGGGCCTGTGGATTAGCTTTACGGCGCAGACCAGCTACGGCCGGTTATTGGCCAGTGCGATCACGCTCACGTTTGGGGTTTATGTCGTGGTGAACATGGGTATGGTCGCAGGGATCCTCCCCGTTGTGGGCGTGCCGCTGCCTTTTGTCAGCTTTGGCGGCACGTCAATTGTTACCTTGTTGCTGAGTTTCGGTATTCTCAGCGCTATCAGCACTGAAAAGAGGGTCCTTTCAAGATGATCACGACAAACCGACTCCAGCAATCGAGGTTCGCACGGGGGTGTCGGGTGTGCTGTTGCATATTGCTTTTGTTCACAGGACTCAGCCTGTGTAACGTGGCTCTGGCCGGAGAGTACAGCGACCGGGAAGCTGCGCAGCAAGTGATCGCCGCCGCGCAGGAAGCAGGGGTGGATCCTGGTTGGGCCCAGCAGTTGATCGACGCCGCGGAGCGGCAGCAAAGTATTCTCGATGCCATCTCACGACCGGCGGAAAAAACCAAGGCCTGGTACGAGTATAGAAAAATCTTTTTAACTGATCGCAGGATTAGCGAGGGCGTCTCGTTCTGGAGCGACCACGCGGGCTCGTTGCAATCGGTCGCGGTCCGCACCG
Organism: Luminiphilus sp.; assembly: GCA_024638905.1. GTDB lineage: Bacteria > Pseudomonadota > Gammaproteobacteria > Pseudomonadales > Halieaceae > Luminiphilus. Next base: position 2,400 of record JAHEJH010000012.1, on the reverse strand, counting down.
GCGTACCGGCGGAGTTGGTGGTGGCGATCATCGGCGTGGAAACCTATTACGGCCGGATCACGGGGAGTTATCGCGTGATCGATGCACTGGCAACACTAGCGTTCGACTATCCGCGACGCTCGCCTTTTTTCACCGGAGAACTGGAGCAATTTCTGGTGCTGGCCTGGGAGTCGGGTAAGGATGCACTGGCGTTGAAAGGCTCTTATGCGGGCGCTATGGGATATGGCCAGTTCATGCCCTCGAGCTATCGCGCCTATGCACGGAGTTACGAGGGCGATGGTGCGCCGGATATCTGGGACAACCCCGCCGACGCCATTGCCAGTGTGGGGAATTATCTTGAGGCCCACGGCTGGCGTTCGGGTGAGCAGGTAGTGATCGATGGCGTCGCCGATGATCCCGACCCGGCGATGTTCGAGGGAGGATTGAAGCCCAAGAAAACGGTCGCCGCGCTGGCGCTCGAGGGGCTCGAGCCCACCGATCCACTGGACCCTGCAGGGCTGGCAACGCCGCTCCGGCTCGAAGAGGAGGACGGTGTGCGCTACTGGCTGGGACTGCAAAATTTCTATGTCATCACGCGTTACAACCACAGCGCTATGTATGCCATGGCGGTTTGGGAGCTCAGTCAGGCGATTGCGGTGGCGCGCGAGGGCTCTTGAGGCGCCTGTTGATTGGCGCAATGTGCTGCGCCTCGGTTGCTTTGACCGCGTGCTCCACTCATCGCGATGCCGCACCGACAGAGCAAGCGGATTTTGCACCGTCCCCTTCCGATCGTGTGCCATGGCAGGACGCCATTCCACGGCCTGACCCCCTCTTGGCCCAGGGTAATCGCAGTCCTTACGAAGTGAATGGCGCCCTCTATACCGTGCGCGTCAGTGCTCAAGGGTATCGCGAGCGGGGTATCGCCTCATGGTATGGCATGAAATTTCAGGGCAGACCGACTGCCAACGGCGAAACCTTTGACGTTTACGGCGCCACCGCTGCGCATCGTTCACTGCCGATACCGACCTATGTCCGCGTGACCAACTTGGGCAACGATCGCACTGTGGTATTACGGGTGAACGACCGTGGCCCCTTTCACCCGGACCGTCTGATCGACCTGTCATATGGCGCGGCTTTGCAGCTTGGCTTCGCCGAACAGGGCACTGCGACCGTATTGGTGGAATCGGTTGATCTGGCGGGGGTCGATGACCGTCGTGAACTCGAGGCTGCCACCTACCGTTACCTGCAATTGGGCGCGTATACCTCCGAGACTGCCGCGGGCGAGCTCGGCAGCAAGATCAGCAGTACATGGGCTTACCCCGTTTCTGTCAGCGCCGTAGACAGCGGTGGCCGGCGGCTGCACCGCGTGAGAGTTGGACCCTTCTCTAACATGCAGGCGCTAGAGCAGGCCCGGGCAGTATTGATCGAGGCGGGCTATCCCGCACCGCAGCCATTACCTTGAGAGGTGATTTTCATCAGACGCCTCGCACGCGTAAACTGGCGCGGTCCCGTTTTGACCCTCAGGAGAACCCGTCGATGACAGGAGCGAGAGCGAATATGAAGCGCTCAGTTTGGTGCCTGATCACTATGTTGTGGCTACCGCTGGCTGGATCGGCCAACTCGGCTTTGGTGCCCACGCCGCCGGCGATCAACGCCGATTCCTACCTGCTCGTCGATTTCGACACCGGGGCCGTGCTGGTCGAGCACAATCCCGACCTGCAGTTGCCGCCTGCGAGTCTGACCAAGCTCATGACCGCCTATATCCTCGCTCAGGAGGTCGAGCTGGGTCGGCTGGGCCTGAATGACGTTGTGCCGGTGAGTCGCAATGCCTGGTCGCAAAATCCCGTATTTGAGGGCTCGTCGTTGATGTGGATCGAGCCTGGCAAGCCAGTCACGGTGGCGGAGCTGGAGCGCGGCATTGTGATCTCATCTGGCAACGACGCAACGGTTGCGATAGCCGAGCATATTGCCGGCAGTGAGGCGGCGTTTGTCGATCTGATGAATCGCTACGCAGAAGAAATGGGGCTTACGGGCACGCACTTTGAAAACAGCCATGGCTTGCCCCACCCCGAGCATTTATCGACGGCGCGCGATCTTGCCCTGACGGCCGCCGCCGCTATTCGCAACCACCCCGAGCGTTATGCTGTGTATAAAGAGCAGAGCTACACCTACAACGACATCACGCAGTACAACCGTAATCATTTACTGCGGGAAGACGACTCCGTGGATGGGTTAAAGACCGGATATACCAGCGTGGCGGGCTATGGTCTTGTGGCCTCGGCGAAGCGCGAGGGTATGCGTCTGATCTCGGTGGTGATGGGCAGTAGCTCCACATCGAGCCGAAAATCGGAAACCCGCAGCCTGTTGAACTACGGTTTTCGCTTTTATGAGACTGCGACACCGCTCAGGGGCGGAGCTGAA